>WQTY01000174.1 GCA_009786045.1 Pseudomonadota bacterium
TTTTTGTCGTGCCTTTTCGGGGGAGTCTTCGGGGGAGCCAGCTCCCCCGAACCCCCTGCAATGCTGTCGCATTGCTTTGGGGGCAAAACATTCTTGCCTTCGGACAAAAACTGTTGCCCCTTTTGATTTTTATAAGCGTTTTCAGGTTATTTTCTGCTCGTGGCAGCGAGGTATGCAGCCAAAAACAACAACATTTTGCCCTTCACCCACAAGCGATACGTCTCCTGGGGCAGATAATATCTGCCCGCGCAGGGGGTGTGGGAACCCCCTAGCAGCTTCGCTGGCGTCCCCCTAAAGATAAATCGTGGCGACGCCTCCCTACTCGATAAATGATGGCATGGAAAGATAGCGATCACCCGTATCAGGCAGCACGACAACGACGGTCTTGCCTGCATTCTCCGAGCGACGTGCCAGCACCATCGCCGCATACAGCGCCGCTCCCGATGAAACGCCCACCAAAAGCCCCTCACTGCGGGCAAGCTTCCGGGAGGTTTCAAACGCATCCTCATCCCTGACGGCAATGACCTCGTCATAGATCGATGTATTCAGGGTCTCGGGCACAAACCCCGCGCCAATCCCCTGGATCTTGTGCGAACCGGGCGTTCCTTCAGATAAAACCGGAGAACCCGCAGGTTCAACCGCCACGACTTTCAGGCCGGGCTTGTGCGACTTCAAATACTCACCCGCCCCGGAGATCGTCCCCCCTGTACCAACCCCTGCGACAAAGATGTCAACCATGCCATCCGTGTCCTCCCATATCTCCGGCCCTGTCGTATTCAGGTGAATTCGGGGGTTGGCAGGATTCGTAAACTGACTGGGAATGAAGCTGTTGGGGATCTCTGCTGCCAGCGCCTGCGCTTTCGCAATCGCGCCCTTCATCCCCATGGCACCTTCCGTCAGCACCAGCTCCGCACCATAAGCACGCAAAAGATTCCGGCGCTCCACCGTCATCGTCTCGGGCATCGTCAAAATGGTACGATACCCGCGCGACGCCGCCACCGAAGCAAGTCCAATGCCCGTGTTCCCGCTCGTAGGTTCGATAATGACACTCCCGGCCTTTAGCACGCCCCGCGCCTCGGCATCCTCGATCATCGCCTTGGCCGCTCTGTCCTTCACGCTCCCAGTCGGATTGAAGTACTCCAGCTTCGCAAGAATCGTTGCCTGCAGCGATGCCTCCCTGACAAACTTGCCTAACGATAATAGCGGCGTGCCGCCAATCAAATCCGTAAGATTCTCATATACCCGCATCTTTCCTGCCTCCTTTTTATTTTTATGCGGGGGAGCCAGCTCCCCCGTACCCCCTGCAAGCCTCCCCTTCCAGGGGAGGTGGCGCCGCAGGCGACGAAGGGGTTTCGCATCGCCTGTGGGTGGGGATGCAGCTCGTCACCACGTTTTCAATCCGCACTCATGTCATGTTGCTGTTTTCTCAGAAAGCAAAGTAACAGTCATCAAGATTCGTAGTGACTTAAGCTGAATACGCTGCCCAGGCAGGGGGCTGGTGCCGAGTTCTAAAATTCTCCAGCCCTCGCAGATGGGAAACCGCCACAAAATGCGACAATTTTCGCCAAAAATGACGCACTTCGCCCTTTACCCACAAGCGATACTTCGTATCGCAGGGGGTGTGGGGGAACGAGTTCCCCCACAAAAGAAAAATAAAAATGCACTAACGCGGTTGGGGTTTCCTGGCATTTGAATCGGGATTTTCTTTGGCATCGCGTTCGAGCGTGAGGCGTTCGATTGTCGACAGCAGCTCGTCGATATGCTCCCATGTCTGGATGATATGTTCGAAAGACACAGGGGGCGCTGCGTGACGATCGATAAAGCGAGCATAGTCGATGGTCAGATTAAAAAGCGCTGCCTGATTCTGGAGAATCGCAAGAAGCACCTCGGACTCTGCGCGACGTGCGTGGGGTTTGGCGATCTCATCAAGTGTACTGTCCAGTGCAGAAACGCTGCGCAAAAAACTGGCATACGTCCCGTTGGGTTCGGCGTAAAGTGTCCAAATCCGCTGCCAGGCATCAAGCTTTTTCCACGTAATGTCCGCATTGGATGTCTCTGCAAACCAGGCATAAATCTCTGACAAACGCTGCACAAGACGGCTCAGATGCAACTGGCAGAGCTTGAGCACAATCAGCGAATGGCCAAGGGTTCGCTCCTGGATAGGGCTTTGCCGCCACAGAACGACCCATGGGCTCGTCCTCGGCGAATTGGCAAGTTCGGCCTCGGGAAAACTCCGGCAGGCACCATCCTTGCAGAGTCGGAGCAGCTCATCTCGAATGCCGACCAAATGCGCCTCAAGCTCGGAAATGGCCAAAAGTCCGCGCTCAACCTCATCAATGCGCGCAGGCGAACGAAGTGTCTCAAGGATCGTTGCAATATAGGCGGGATAGGGTCTGCCCCGTCTGTCGTTGGGCTGGGGCGGTTCCGGCTTCAACACAGAGCCCGGCAACTGGAGCTCCGAAACGATGTTGTGATAGAGCACATTCCAGACCTCCGCATTCTCGACCGCCGGCTTGGAATGATGGCGGATGGAATCAATGAACTCCGGCATCCCCGTCCAAACCAGATAGCTTGTCTCATCCCACAGCACGAGCACCAGATCCTGAGCACGCGCCAGACGAGCCTCCTGAACGCGAAGCCCCACCTGAAAACGCTCAATTTCGCTCGCAAGATACTCATGATTCATGGCGCTGTAAGCCTCAAGGCCAAGACGAAACTTAATCACATTGGCCGCGTTGTCGGTCTGGTTCAATGCCCACTGCATGGGAAGCAATGCATCGTACAACCCGGCCAACACACGAAGACGGCGCAGATTCTTATTAATGCAGGCAAAACCCACCACGTGATTGGGCGAGGCGAAACTTTGCTCAACAGCCTGAACACTGGCCGTCAGGCCATGAAAGGCCTGAATAACCCGTCCATACTCCTGTATCCACGTATCGAGCGCCTTGAGGGGAACCTCCCCGGTACTGGCAAGGTACTGCCAGCGCTCATTGGATGCCATGGCATGGTTCCAGTCGCGAAGATTCGTTTGCGCCTGCAAAAACAGGGGGGCCATCTGAGCCAGACGGCCCATGCGAAAGTGAAGCTCACCAGGTTTCCAGGCACCGTTTGGCTTCGGAAAGAGCGCCTGATGCGCATGAACCTGCCTCATAAACGCCACCACTGGTTCAACGACCCTGACATCGGCGTGTTTAATGCGATCCTTAAACAGGGGAATGAATTGACTAAACGAATTCTCGACATAACGCGTGGCCATATCGAGCCTGCCAAGCCGCCATAGCACATTGCGGTGCTGCTGGAGCATGAGCTGGATCTGAGAGCGTTGATGGAGACTGAAAATCGAGCTCGGCGGTACACAAACTTCCGAAGGATCAACCTGGAGGTTCGACAAAACCAGAGCATTACGGCGAAGAAGCTGATACTGCTCAAGGCTGGCAATCGCCTCCTTCCACAAACGCCGCTCGTCCCTGTGCAGTTTTGTCTCAAGCGCCTCCGGCACCTCGATCTCGCTTCGCAGCGCCGCCGTCACAATGGCCCAGTCCATCCGCTGCCCAGACCAGGCCTCCTTGGATGCAAACGGCGACAGGGCAACGTCTTCCCAGGCAATCGCCGGCAGAGGTTCCAGGACAATCGCCTCTTCGCGCCTGCAGGCGACAAGTGCAAGCGCCATCAGCACACACACCGAAAACCAGCAAAACGCACCCTGACAGGAACGCCACCCCCCACTCATGAGGATACCGGCCTATGCGATGGGCCTGCGCCCAAGTCACTCGAACCAGAATCCGACGCGTCATCTGCCGGCGCCTTCGACTTTTGATCCGCCTCCCGGATAGCTTCAAAGTTGACGTCAATCTGAATGGCATAACGACAAAGATAATGCTGCAAATCCTGCCCACCCTCGACCTGCGCAAACTTCGGCACAAACAGCCCCTTCGCAGCCTCCTCCTCAACAGGCTCACACCGCCACTGGTGCGGGAGAATCTCTGTCACATACCCCGGGGCATCGGGCGCCTCAAGCCGAAGGCTCAGCTTGTCCGTGATCACGATCGGATGCCCCTGCCCATAGGTCGAAAAAACAAACGGCTCACCCGGTTCCACCCTGACCTGAGACATCGCTCCCGAAGACCTGAAGGCCATCAGCGGCTCACCCAGAAAAAACACCCGCGTACCAGGCGTATCGGTCGTGATCGTCATCTGCCCATAAAGCGCAAACGGGTGATCCGTCAGATACCGCAGCAAGTTGCGCGCCTCAGCGCCCAAACCCTCACGCTCGGCAAGCCCCTGCCCGATGGGTTGTGTCAAATCGACCCCGGCAATCGCCGCCAGGGAAGGATGCACTTTCAGCGCATTGGCAAGACCGCCGATCTTTTCGGAAGGCTCAAACAATATGCCCTGCGCCATTTGTCCATACTGCTCACGGAACATTATCTCCCTGAACACCGTCCACTCACAGGCCTCTTCCTCACAATAGGGCAGCCGGGGAGAGGTATCCGGCGTCAGCACAATGCTGCGAAAAATCCTCTGAAGCGTGATATCGCCCTTCCTGACCGGAAACCAGTCGTAATAGGCCACCTGGCGCGACAAAGGCAAAAAACCCTCAGCCGCAAAATCAAAACGCAAAACCGTACTCTCCTGAACGGGGAGATAGCGAATCCAGGTCGACTCATGGGCGCGAAGATCCGTGTAATATCCCTGGGGCGTCCGGGCATAAAGCGGCACCCCCTGTAGCGCAATGCGCACAGAGGGAGGAAATGAATCCAAAAAAGCAATCTCCGCATACTCGGCAAGCAGGCGACGGGCCTCCTCCTGCACGAGGCTCGCCTCATGCCGGGCCAGATATGCCGCCTGCTCCCTGTCCTCGATAAGCTCCCTGGCAAAAATAATGACCACAACGATAGCGAACACCACCACCAGGCCGCCCACCAGCGTCAGCACCGCCTTGAGCAGAATCCGACCGCGGCTCTGGACAGCCTCGCCTGCCTGAAAACCCTTCTCCGATACTGGCGCCTTCTTAAAACCCCAAATGCCCGCCATCGCCTCATGGCGACACCTGACCGCCTCGCGCTCAGCCAGCCCCTTTTCCCGAACGTCGTCCTTCACTGGCCCTTCACCCTCCTCTCTCGCTGCCAAAATGCTGACACAGACAAACACCCATGCGTCTGAAGCCATCTTCGGCGCCTTCATGCGAAGAGGAAACACGCACCCCATCCGCAGAATAGCCAGATTCGCATTTTTTATGCCGAAAATCTGCAACAATTCTGATCGCGGTGGAGAACCGTGTGGGGGCCGAGCCCCCTGCGCCGCTATCGCACTCGCCTTATCACTGACGGCAGGGTCGCGGCGTCGAAATGGTGCAGATTCCAGGCGTGGAAGGGAGCGTACTTCGTACGTGACCGACCACAACGACGCCGCTGACGACGACAATGCACATTATTGCACTAGCCAAG
>WQTY01000175.1 GCA_009786045.1 Pseudomonadota bacterium
CTGTCCGCGGGCGCGAAGAGGTGGCTGAGACGGAAAAAGAGGCTGCCGCTGAGGCAGAAGAGAAAGCCGATAAAGGCGTGAACCCCTTTGATGATGTGCTCACAAACGCGGATTCAAACGCAGGAGACGTGTTTGCCTCGTTGTTTGGTGCCGGCAGCAAGGATTCAGAGTTCTCGCTGGACGCTGATTTGGGTCTGGCGTCACCGAGTACTGAAGGGAAGGTTGCTTTTCCAACGCTCGGTTCAGCGCTCATTCCTCTGAGCGATTTTGCGAAGGATGAGACTGCTGAAGCCAAGGAGGATCCTCTCGACGAGCTTACAAAGCGTCTGGCAGCCAAGGCGGAAAAAAAAACTCTGAAATAAGCGAAAATTTGCTCGATCAAGCTGCGAGCGACCTCGAAGACGAAGCGTGGTTCGCAGCCCTTCAGCCCGCGGTGGCGGCAAAGGCCGAAGAAACGGCAGCGCCAATCCAGATCGAAGCAGAAACGAAAGCCAAAGAAATGCTTTCAGAGGTTGAAGCGCCGGTGGTGGCCGAGCCTGCGGTGGCGGTAAAGGCCGAAGAAACGGCAGCGCCAATCCAGCCCGAAGCAGACATGGGCAAAGAGGCGCCGCCAAAGGCTGAAACACCGGCGACAGCCAAACCCGAAGAGACCGTAAAGGTTGTTAAAGAACTGGCTTCGCCGGCAGGGTCCGAAGCAGCTGCGAAGGCCAAAGAAGTGCCATCAAAGGCCGAAGCGCCGGTGATAGCCAGGTCCGAAGAGGTCATGAAGGCTAAAGAAGCGCCAGATAAGAAGTCAGAGTCACGTCGCCTTCG
This sequence comes from Pseudomonadota bacterium, assembly GCA_009786045.1. Taxonomy (GTDB): domain Bacteria; phylum Myxococcota_A; class Bradymonadia; order UBA4248; family UBA4248; genus WQTY01. The sequence continues at coordinate 814 of WQTY01000175.1, forward strand.
GGATGGCCTTGAAGCAACCCGTTCGCAGGGGTTCATTGCTCAGATTGGCAAGCTGTTTAAGGGACAGCTGAAGTCATCGGTAGTCGACGAGCTGGAAGAGGTGCTGTTCACGGCCGATATCGGTGTGCAGACCAGTGAACGCCTGTTGGAGAAAGTTACGGCTGGTTTGAAGGATAAGAGCGACGGGGCAGCAGCCTTTGCCCTGCTGCGCGAGGAAGTGCGAAAGATCCTCAAAGTCAGTGAACAGCCCTTCGAGATCGGAACAGAAGGACCACACGTTATTTTGACCATTGGCGTCAACGGCGCGGGCAAAACGACGACGCTTGGCAAACTCGCCGCTCAGCTCGTCTCCGAAGGGAAGAAGGTTCTCCTGATCGCGGGCGATACTTTCAGGGCGGCAGCCATCGAACAGCTCGAAGAGTGGACCAGGCGCTGTGGTGCGGAGCTGTTTTGCAGCAAGCAGGGATCGGATCCTTCCGGGACAATTTTCGATGGCATCAAGTACGCAAAGGACAATGGCTTTGATGTTGCGCTTGCTGACACCGCAGGGCGCCTTCATAATAAGAAGGCACTCATTGATGAGCTGAAAAAAATTCACCGGGTTGCCGGCAAGGCCATGTCAGGAGCTCCGCATCAGTGCTTGCTTGTGCTGGATGCGACCAACGGACAGAATGCACTCATGCAGGCGAGAGAGTTTGGAGAGGCGATTCCATTTTCTGGGGTGGTTCTGACAAAAATCGACGGCACTGCCAAGGGAGGCGTCATCATCGGGATTTGCGAAGAATTTAAAAAACCCATATATTTCATAGGCATCGGTGAGATGATCGATGACCTTCGGCGCTTTGATGCCGACGAGTTTCTGGATGCCCTGTTCGCAGAAAACTAAATTTAATCGCAGGCAGGTTGCACATATTCCGCAAGCTGTGGTATAGGATGAAAACCTTGCGAAGCAAAGGGGAGTAGTCCACAGGCTCTTGATTGTGGTTAGGTGTGCAGCTGTTAGTCAACTTGGACCATCACGAATGGTACGATGAGGAGCTTTTTGATGCGCCGTGTCCTCAGTGTAGTTATATTGGCATTAGTCATGATGATGTTGCCTGGCTTGGCGATGAGTCAAGATGCGATGGCGTCTGGAGGCAGTGAGTCGTCTGCAAGGGAAGGAGACGGGAGTTCTGACGCCTTTCAGAGTCGCATTGTCGTGAGGAGTCAGAAAAAGAAACGCGAGTACAGCGACAAGATCGTCGTCATCCAACGCAAGCCGTTTATGAGACGCGGCCGCGTGGAATTGGCCCCGATGTTTTACGGAGGGATCAATGATGGGCTTCTTTTCCAGGTCGGCGTTGCAGGGCAGATCAATTACCATATCCTTGAGTGGCTGTACGTTGGTGTCTACGGTGGCTGGCAGGATTGGCGTTTTGTAAACCGAAAGTCTAATGGCCTTTCTGGTTCCTACGATGATGTGATTGATGCGACAGATGCCATCGTCACCACGTCGATTGTCGACAGCTATGTGGGTGGCGTGGTTGGTTTTGTTCCCCTCTACGGAAAGTTCGCAATCTTCAACTCATCTGTTGTACACTGGGATTTGTCCCTGGGTGTTGGCGGCGGTGCTGTCTATACGCGTGTCAATGGTTTTAAACCCGCTGGTTTGATTAGTGTCGACCATCGCTGGTACCTGCTTAAGTGGCTAAGCCTGAATATCGGTGTGAAGGGCTGGATTTACCACGAAGATATTGGCAACCGAAAAGGTATCTTTACACACTGGCAGGCTGGAGTGGGCCTTGGCTTCTGGGTTCCGCCCTCATGGACATACAAGTCCGATTGGTAGTTTTAAGTCGTCGAAGTAAATGTTATTGTTTCGTTGGAGTTTGAACCACACAAGTTAAGCGCTGCTGCCGTTTTGACTTGAGAAAAAAGGATGGGATTACGCATGAAGCGGTGGATTAGCCTTCTGGCGTTGATCATGTTATTTGGAATCGGGTTGCCTCAAACTTCCTTTGCTTTGGACGACGAGGAGGGCCTGTCCAGTCTTGAGAAAGGTGCGCCTGTGCGCCACTTGATGCTGCTTCGCTCCGGAAGGTTCGAAATTCAGCCAGTGGCACAGTTTGGCATCAACGAAACTTTTAGCCAAAGCATCGGATTCGGGGCAAATTTGGCATATTACTTTACGAATTATCTTGGCATGGGTGCGTCCTTCATCTATAGCCCCCTCCATCTCAATAATGAGCTGGTTGATGCTGTGGCAAAAGAAGACTATGATGCAAGCGTTCGCAGAACGCTGGCCATTGCCCAGCCCCTGATGAACCTGGATGTGGGGTTGTATTATACGCCCCTGATGGGCAAGTTCTCTCTGTTTGGGTGGATTCTCAACTACGATGTGCATCTCTATGCCGGTTTTGGAATGCTGATCATGGATTCTGTCTGCGCTGCGGGCGGTGCTATCTGTGAGAATGCCAAAAACAACAATCTCGAAGGGCCAAAGTTTGCTGGCGTAGTCGGGATAGGTACGCGCATCTTCTTTAACAACTTCATTGCCCTCAACCTGGAAGTTAAGAACTATCTGACAAAATATGCCGATTTCTCACGTGGCCCCACAGACGATCGTGCAAGATTCAAAAACTTTGTCGCTGGCACAATTGGCGTGAGCTTCTTCTTCCCCGTAACAGTCTACATGTCGCGCTAAGCAGTGACTTCGTAAAAATGGCGAGGGTCCAGGCCCTCGCTTTTTTTATGTCTTCAGCTCGCGTTAAGGTGCCTGTTATTTTTTTGCACCCTGAATCAACGATGACTAGAGCGTTTTCAGCTTGAATCATGACATTTTCTTTGTCTCAGGGTTAACGCTGCACTCTGCCACCTTTATCCACAAGCGATACGAAGTGTCGCAAGGGAGTGCGGGCGAGGTGGAGCCAACTGTTGGCTTCTATTTTCCCGCATTCGCAGGTGAAAAACCGTCGCAAAATGCGTCAATTTTGGTCAAAAATGATGCACTTTGCCCTCTACCCACAAGCAATGCGAAGCATTGCAGGGGGTGTGGGGGAGCATGTTCCCCCACCAAAAAATGTTCTAGGGCCCATGCTCTGGCGAATCGGTTTCGTGTTGGGATTCAGATGAATGATGCGGCAGTACCAGGTTGAATGGGAGGGAGGCAGCGTTGTTGGTGCTTGGCAGCGAGCGAAAAGTCTTGGGACGATCGGTGGCAGGAGATGGCGAAAGGAAGCAAATGGGGCGATGCATCCGATGCGGAGAAGTAAGCGTTGATGCTGAACGCGTTCGCCTGGATGGCAAAAATCTTTGACCACAGGCCATGTCTTCGATCAACGACTTGATTTTGTCCATCGCCTTGTTGAACGTACGCTTGGTCATGGAACGGCTGGCAAGAATTGTTTGGATTGGTGTGCCTGCCATAAGCGCCTCGTAAATAAACCGATGCTCGGGATTTTCCAGCATACGCAATACCACATTTCGATCCAGCTTTCGGATCATTCTATTTTCGGATTTGTCTGCGCAATAGTTCTCAGAACGTTGACGCTCCTCCTGCAATATCGTCAACACATCCGGATCAACCTGTATCGTCTCTTCACAGGGGCGGTGGCTGCCTTTGGGTATGGATGTCTTAGTTCGTCTCTTGTGGCCGCACATCTGCAGAGCGCCGTGTAAGGCATGATGGTAGCCGTAGACATACAAGTACTTCGTGCAGATAGATTCATCAGAAGCCGATTTGTCGATAGCCCGAATGATTCCCTCCATCGCATAGCTTCGAAGATCCTCAATGGATAGCGTCGAAAAGCGCCGATGTACCAAGCGCGCGCAACCATGGCACAGTGCCATCAACGCTTGATAGTGACGAAGGAGATAAGCATTGCGTTCCAAATTTGTCATGTCAGCCTCCCTGTGAAAAACATACGCGCATCCGAAAAAATACTGCCTGTCACTGATGTGTGACTGCTTTGTCAGGGGGTTGTTCATTCGCAGGGAACCCCTTGACAATCTCACCCTCCAAATTAATCGAATCACCTGGGAATCGTGGCCTGGTGCCATACTGCCGAAAACAGCCTGTTGCGGATTTGTTTGCAGAAACTAACCCGCGATGTTGGGCACCTAATCACTATAAGGGCACTTTTAAGGAGAAATGGACAAAGAAAATGCAAAAAAATTGTTGTCAGCCCTCGACAGCATGTGCCGAGGGCGACAGTGTCTATGTCAAAAGTTTGACACTACCGCCACTGCGCCTCAACCGTGCGCCTTGGGCAAAGCGAGATCTGTGCCAACTAAGCACGATGAGGTTGAAATAAAGTGTGATGAGCAAAAAAAGTACTTGACCTCTTTGGCGAAGATACCTATAAGCCTTCTCGCTGCTTGGGAGACCAGAGATTGGTTGCTTGGGCTGGCAAAGTGAAAACCGAAGAAGAGAGAGAATAGAAAAAGCTATCACAAAAGTGATAGCAGCAGAAGTGCGAGCCAAAAGTCGTCAATTTTTACCAAAATTGACGCAACGTCAAACAAATGATCTGGTGACATTTGTCACCAGTCGAATAAAAAGATCAAACTGGAGAGTTTGATCCTGGCTCAGAACGAACGCTGGCGGCAGGCCTAACACATGCAAGTCGAGCGCGAAAGGGGTTCGCCCCGAGTAA
>WQTY01000176.1 GCA_009786045.1 Pseudomonadota bacterium
CGGGTGAGGGTTATTCGCACCCGGAGGGTGAGGCGAAGGGGGAGCTGGTCGAGATGCGGCGGTATCAGGCGGGGGATCCGCTCCGGCTGGTGCTCTGGAAGGTTTTTGCGCGCAGCCGCAAGCTGTTGGTGCGAGCGCCGGAGCCGGCGATCGTGGAACAGAACGACATGTTTGTGTACTTTGTGTCGGGCGAGCAGGATGAGTCGTCGGCCTCGACGGCGCGGGCGTTTTTGTCGACGTTTGGCGAGGATGAGGGGGAGATGCTCTTTTCGGCGGACGGGAGCGGGCGCGTGGTGAAGGATGGTCGTGAGGGGTTGAGTGACGTCATCGATTCGGTGCATTTTCGTTCGCGTCATGGGGCGGATTTGTTGACGGTGGCGCCATTGATAGATGCGTCGGTGCTCAGGAATTGCTTTATGATGGTGCCATCGCGTTTGGGGCCATGGTTTGAGGGAGTGCGTGCATTTTGTGGGCGGTATGGGGTGCGTCCCATTTTTGTGGTGTCGGTGTCCGGTGATGTGCATCGGGATAAGGTCGTGCGCAAATCCGTTTGGCGCCGGCTGTTTATCAGAGAGGCAGTGGTGGAGGGGCAAGCGTCGGCGCATCTGGCGCTTTGTGAGGCACTCGGGAAGTTGGGGGAGGTGCGCGTGGTCGATGTTTCGACTGGGGCCATGATGCCGTATTCGGCGCCGGCACAGGGGAGGGCAGCATGAATCGAAGCGCGATGGTGCCGGAACCGGCTTGGGTTCAGTCTATTAAGATCATATTGCTGGCGATTGGCGCCTGTGGGTATACGATTGACCTGGCGGATAATGCCACGCGTCTCGTCATGTTTGTGGCCATTGTTCTGGCAGGCGTCATGGCGAGCTGGTTTGTCCGGCGCGGCGTTCGCCTGGTTTGGACGATAGTGTTGGCATTGGGGGCATTGGGCGCCGGTCTGCTTGGAACGTGGATGATATTGGAGGGCATGCGCGGGGGAGAGGTGGCTTCGATAGTCTGGACGTCGCGCTTCGTGTATTACGGGGTCGGGTGTTATGCGCTGGCACTTCTGACGCGGTCTTTGGCGCTTCGCTATGGCACGGCGCGCATTCTCGAGTTTTTGATTGTGGTTGGGTCAGTCGTGTTCGTGTTTTTTGCGCACCGCGATCTGAACCTTCACAATCCGCGTGCTTTTGCCGACTGGGCCTATGGGCGTGGCTATGATCCGGTCAATCTTTACCGCGGGATGGGGGTTGGCGTCGTCTTCCTGTCGATGGTGTTTTTGCTGGGGCGCGTGACGGTTCGCCGAACGGTGTATTCGTTTGTGTTGCTGGCGATTTTGGCGCTTCTGGCTGTCACTTTTGGTGAGGGGGGGCGTATTCCGATGGATCAGGTCGATCCGTTCGGTTTGAAGAAAGACGATGGGGAGGACGGGAAGGGGGACAAAGACAAGGATCAGGATAAGGCCGATGGAGACAAGGGGGATGATGACAAGGATCAAAATAAGGATAAGGATGACGAGTCTGGTCGTGGGGATAAGGATGACAAGGATGGTTCGTCGGGAAATAAGGACGGCGACGATAAGGACGGCGATAAGGGCAAGGATGGCGATAATAAAGACAGCGATGGCGAGGGGAGGAGTGGCACTGGGAGAGATGGTCCCACCGCAAATGACAAGCCGACGCCTGTGGCGATTGCCGTGCTGTTTGATGAGTATTCCCCGGGCGACGGTATTTTTCATTTCCGCCAGAATGTCTTAAGCCGATACAATGGCAACAATCTCGTGGCGAGCAGCATGGATGACGACGTGATCTCGCGCTTTCCAATTCACTCGGCGCTTGTGGCGCGTCCTGTGCAGTCGCCTGATTTGCACGTTTCGATTTCCACGTCGATGTTTCTGCTTCAGGATCATCAGCATCCACCGCAGCTGGCCATGGGACAGAAGGTTTTTCCCATCGACAACCCCGATCCTAAGCTTTTCGTTTCGTCCTATGGCGTGGAAAGTCTTGGGTTCACCATCGACGTGACGCGGCTTATTGGCCGGCGCAGCATTCCCGCGGACTGGGACGACGCCAGACGTGCCCATTATCTCGCGATTCCCGACGACCCCCGTTATCTCGCCCTTTCCAATATTATCGTCCGGCAAATCGATCCTCGCTTTTACGGCGATGACATCGTCAAGGCCCTTACGATCAAAACGTGGCTTGAGAAGGAGGGNTATTACACGCTTAAGATAAGGCACGTTGATCCGAAAGATCCGACGGCTTCTTTCCTGTTTGGTTCGCTTCGCGGGTACTGTGTGCACTTTGCGCATGCGGCAGTTTACCTTTTGCGTTCTCAGGGGATTGCGGCGCGCGTGGCGCTTGGCTATGCCGTCGATAACCGGCTTCGGGGGACAAACTCGGCGGTTCTGATCCTCGGCAACATGGCGCATGCTTGGCCGGAGATCTTTGTGGATGGCGTAGGGTGGGTCACGCTTGAGATTTTCCCGGAAAATGGCGATGAGCCGCCGCCGCCGTTTGTGGATCAGGATTTGGAATCGCTGTTTGGTGAACTTGCGCGCGATGACAAGTCTGGAGGCAAGTCGGCCAAGCCGATTGAGACATCTCGGACGGTGCCCTGGGCGTTGATCTGGAAGACGTTGGTTGGTTTGGTGGCGGCTGGTCTGGCAGTGCTCTATATGCGCAAGATCGTCATTGTGGTGCAGGCAGTGCGCTGCAGACGTCTGGCGGTGATTCATCGGGCGCTTCGAGGGGTCATCTTTGTGTGGGCGATGTATGGACGGCGTCCAGATGGGATGACACTGGAGCAGTTTGCAGTGCATGTGGCGGGAACAGACAGTGCCACGGCACGTGTTGTCGATAAGGTGTTGTGTGCCAAGCTGGGCGGAAACCTTTCTGAAGAGGAGGCGCGCGCAATTGGACAGGTTGCAGGCGCGGCCATTTCGGAGGCCGCCCGAAGGACGCCGCTATGGCGGCGAGTGGTTGGGTGGCTCAATCCCTGGGTGATGTGATGGCCGGGGGCACGGGGAAGCGGTGGGACAAAGAGCATTTGGGTGAAGGATTCGGCGATTTGCATACGCCATTGTCATGAATACACGGAGACTGGAAAATGGAAAACTCGGCACAGGCCAAAGCAAAACAGACGATAGATCTTCTCAGGGCGCGCATGCAATACGACGTGATGGGTCGAAACGACGTCATCGAACTCGTGTTGGTTGCCCTTTTGGGGGATGGTCACGTGTTGCTTGAGGATTTCCCGGGCAGCGGCAAGACGACCCTGGCGAAGGCACTTGGAGGCAGCATTGATGTGAAGGGGACGCACGACGACATGCATGCTTTTCGCCGGATGCAGTTCACGCCGGATCTTTTGCCGAGCGATATTACGGGTGTCATGGTGTTTGACACGGACTCAAACCGATTCCATTTCAGGCGCGGGCCCATTTTTACGCATGTGGCGCTGGTCGATGAGATTAACCGCACTTCTCCAAAGGTTCAGTCGGCTTTGCTCGAAGCCATGGGCGAGAAGCAGGTGACCATCGACAACGAGACCTATGGCCTGTCGTCGTTGTTTTTTGTCATCGCGACGCAGAATCCCCTTGATGCCGTTGGCACCTATCCTCTGCCCATCGCACAGCTTGACCGGTTTATGTTTAAGATCCGCATGACACATATCTCGCGCGAAGATGAGCTGTCGGTTATCAAGAGCTGGGGCAAGCCGCGCGAACGGTGCCAGATGCCAATGGTCAGCGTTTCGGACATCGTCCAGGCGCGCGACTGGATCCGCGCGCAAGTGGCGGTAGATGATGCCATCATGGATTGTCTTGTCGATGTGATACGCCATATCCGAGGGGATGGGCGCTGTATTCAGGGGGCGTCGACGCGGTCGCTGGTTCAGGCGGTTCCGGCGTTGCAAAGTTATGCTTTTATGCAGGGGCGGATGTATGTGACATCGCAGGACGTCGCCGATCTGGCGCTGCCCCTCTTTGTGCATCGTCTTCAGCTTGCACCGGGCAGCGGCAAGGCGGACGACCTTGTCAAAGAGGCGGTGCAGGGGCCCATCCGCGAGCTGTCCAAGCGCATGATGAGAGGCTAAGCCATGAAACGATTGGCACTGACAATGGCGATTGCCGTTTCGTTCTCATGCACGGGAACGGCGTTTGGTCAGGGCAGGCCATCCGATGCGGAGGGGGAATCCTATGGTCTTGGCATGACTGGCCGTCCTCCCGGTCGTTCTGAGGATTCAGTGCAGGCAGGGCCGATTAATGTTGGCGGTGTGCAGATGACTGCGGCTGAGCAGAGTGCGTTTTCGCTGGTCAACAGCGGCAAATACATCCGGGCTCGAAAAGAGGCTGAAGACCTGCTCAAGGAGAATCCTGATTCCTTCATCGGGAAATATGTTTTGGCGCGGGTATTTCATTTTGGCGAGGGGAACCTGCTGCGAGCCATGCAGCTTTATCGCGAAGCACTGACGCGTTTCGAAGCCGAATATTGCCAGGGGAGCGAGATCCCTGCCACTTCGACACTCCAAAACTGGCACCAGCTGGTGCTGACGGATATCGCGCGTCTCTATGGGGAGCTCGACCATCGAGAGGCGCAGCTGGCAGCTTATGATCGCGTCGATGCCCTCTATAAAACCCCGCGAAGCATTCGCTCGACGTGGGCGCTGATAAAGCTCGGCCGCTTTGAGGAGGCGGATGAAATTATTCAGGCCACGATTAAGGGCGAAGACAGTTTTAGCCGGGATGAAGGCTATAACAACGCCATCGCCCTGGCCGATGCGATGTACAGTCATACTCGCGCCTATCAGGCAGGCCTGGAGGCCATCAACTATACAGGCACGAGATCCTGCGTCATCCTCAGCAACCATGCCCGTTCCGAGAGGCAATTCCTTGAGTTTGATTCGGCGCTGGAAAACATCATGAAGGCCAGTCATGCCAACAATGACTGCCCTGTGCCGCCGCTCCTGTCGGCAGTGCCGATCTATCTCACCATGGGCGGTTACCAGCAGGCAATATCGACCATGCTCAAGGTGCGAAGGATGCCCATTGAAAAGCGAATGGTCGTGCAGCTTGAGATGCAGCTGCGCACGGCGCTGGCAAATCTTTTCCACATCATGGGTTTTTCGGATAAAGCCCACAGTCTCATGCGAACTGTTCTGGATGCGCCCGATCGTCTGGGGTTCGATTCTTTGCACCAGGATCAGGTTCGCCTTGCCAATCTCATCACCTTTCATGCCATCATGTCGGATTATCTCCGACAGATTGACGATGAGATAGCTTTTCACAAAGCGTATTCTCCAAGGTGGTTCTTTAGCAAAGCGCAGCGCGAGGCCATGTTTGAGCGCTACAAGCTGCGGGAATCTCTCCTGCGTGCGCGCTGGTCCAATGACCAGCAGGCCTACCGGCTTGTGCTCGATCCTAAGAACCTCATGGCCCTTTTGGTGCCATTCTATGTGATG
>WQTY01000177.1 GCA_009786045.1 Pseudomonadota bacterium
CCCCGCAGAGGGGGTAGCGGCGTATCGGCCACACCCCCTTTCACAAAGGGGGTGGCGCCGCAGGCGACGGGGGGTTATGGCCGATAGCCGCGCAGGGGGAGACTTCCCCCGCACAGTTTTGTATTGCCAGCGAAATCGTTTATATGGCTGCCGCAAGGCAAAACGCGGCCTGTACAAAACCGTGTTGTCATCGCAGAGCATTTGGGAGAAATCGGCCTCGGTATGGTGGTGATATTCTGCATTTTCTGGCTGGCTTTCGGGCTATGTGTCTGGCAAGTGGTTCGGCAACTGCGCGTCATACGAAGGGGCATGTCCGATTCACGGCATGGCCAGGCACGCTGGCGCCTTCGCCAATGCCTGAAAATGGCGCTGTGTCAGCGCCGCCTTATCGAACGATGGTGGGGCTGGGCACATGTCGTCATTTTTCTGGCATTTGTGGTTTTCCTGACGTCGGGCCTCGAAATGCTGGCGACTTGTCTGGTGGCTGATTTTCGACTTTCGTGGATTGTGGGTGAAACCTGGTATGCGGTGATATGTCTGGTGCAAACAGGTTTTGCATGGCTGACCATCATGGCCATCGGTCTCGTGGCCACCCGCCGAATACTAACACCCAAAGCTGTTCCCTCTACGCCGGAAGCCTGGTTCATTTTAGCGCTTATCCTGATCATCATGCTCTCACATATTGGTCTGATGGCCGCGCAGCTTGCGCCCGGGCATGCATCAGAGTGGCTGGCCAGTGCATTGCCTTTGTCTGCCTGGCTGGGCGCTCACCTGACGGATGCGCCCGCAGCACGGACGCTCTTTTCGTCGATCCACCTTTTTGCCATGGCGACGTTTCTCGTGTGGATTCCCAGGGGAAAACACCTGCACATTCTGATGGCCTGGCCAAACTGGTGGTGGACGCACAGGGGCTTTGACGAAGACGGCCATCCCATCCAGACAGAGTCGCTGCCGGATCTTGAGGCATTTGCCTGTGCATATGAGGCAGCCCTGGCGGAGGGGGGGGATGAGGCGTCCTTGCCAGTGCTTGGCATTGAGAGACTTGGTCAGACGACGCAGAAGATGCGCCTGGAGGCATACAGCTGCAGCCAGTGCCAGCGCTGTACAAACGTGTGTCCGATGACTGCCGGCGGTATTGACATATCGGGCGGCCCCATGGCTTCGATGACGTTTTTGCGCAGCCTGTGCGAGGCAGGCGCGGGGTTTCGTGCCCATACACGAGCCAGGGCAGAGCAGGCGAGTTTGGAACCGGGATTAATCCCCCAGGAAGCGCTTTGGGCATGTGTGCAATGTGGTGCATGCGATCGCGCCTGTCCGGTTGGGGTTGAGCACATGGCGCGGATTGTGGCTAGGCGGCGCTTCGAGGTTGCCGCTCAGTTGCAGCCTCCGGGTTTGTCGCCGGTCTTTGCCCATGTCGAACGCTCCGGCAATCCTTGGGGGTATCCGCGCAAAGATCGCTTGTCTTGGTATGATGACATAAAAACACCTGCACAGGAGCCTTCATCCGAACATTTCAGCATGTCCGGGATGCGCCGCGTGCTCATTTTTGGCGGCTGTATGGCAGCCTATGACAAAGCGGCACAGGCGAGTTTGCTGGGATACACACGGTGGTTGAGCGCGATGGGTTTTGAGGTGCTTTGCCTGAAGCGAGAGACCTGCTGCGGCGAACCGATGCGCAAACTCGGCAATGAGATGGGGTTTCAGGCCTGTGCCGAAGAGAACCTGGCACAGATTGCTGCCACGCCTCACGACATCATCATCACCCCGTGCCCGCACTGCGCCCATACCCTGCAGCATGCCTATGCCGCCTTTGGCACATCGCTGAAGATGATGCATGCAGCAGAACTGATGGCGCATCTCTGGCACAGGGGTATTCTTCGCTTTTCGCCGTGGCAGGGCGAGCGCGTCATGGCCCTTCACTTGCCATGCTACCTGTCGAAGATGAACGACCTGAGCCACGAGGTGGTGGACATGCTAAAAGCTGTGGGGATAAAATCGCTTCAAACGGGTCCGTCTTCGCGAACACACTGCTGCGGCGGCGGTGGCGGGCAGTTTTTTGCCGACGCCTCCAAACCGATCGCGACCATGCGAGCACGCGAGCTTTTAGCGCTTCGTGCGGAATGTCTGATCACACTGTGCCCGTTCTGTCGGGAGATGCTGGGTCCGGCTGTCCAAAATTACGTGTCATCCCCTTTCCCTGCTATACTCAATGTGATAGACGTTTTGGCCGTCTGTGCGGACTCTGCCCCCGCAAACACCTCATGCAAAGCGTCAAGATGAGCCCGTCACGCCCAACGCGCGCTTTTTATCACCCCAGTTACCGAGGAAATCGTCATTTTATGATGCCAGAAGATGCCAAAACCAGCGATTCCGCAAGCGCGACCAGCCAGCCGCAAGCGGATACGTCGCCCACTGAGCCTAAAAAAACGCGTTCAAACCTGTTTCTGCGCGTCGCCTCAGCCGCGGTTTTGCTGCCGCTTGTTTTGGCGCTGGTTATATTTGGCACTGCCACCATGTGGGCGATATTTATGGGGCTGGTCGCTTTCGCTGCGGCCATAGAATTCATGCGCATCACCATACACGAAGAATCGCGTTTGACGCGCTGGGCAAGTGCCGTGATTGCGATGATCCCGGCGGTGATCGCCTACCTCTTCATTGGCCAGAATGCCCCCATTGTCGTCAAGTCGCCAATGCTGGTGCTCGGCGCCAGCGTGGCTGCCTGTCTTTGGGGCGCCTACCTCTTCAATTGCTTCAGGCCACGCGAGATCGCACGCGCCAGCCATGTCATCCAGTCCACCCTTGGCGCCGCCGTTTATGTCGGCTTTACTTTCCTCGCACTGGCCCTGTTCAAGCGCGATCTCATCAACGGCAATGCCTGGATCTTTACGCTCATGGCGATGACCTGGTGCTCTGATACTGCCGCCTACTTTGTCGGACGCGCACTCGGAAAGCGGCGCCTTGCACCCATTCTCAGCCCCAAAAAATCCGTCGCGGGTGCTGTAGGCGGATTCTGCGCCGCCATTCTGGTCGCGCTCATCGCCCGCCACCTCGCTTTCCCAGATATCGGTTTGATTCCTGTCATCATCATGGCCATTGTGGCCAACTTTCTGTCCCAAATGGGCGACCTCGCCGAATCCCTGCTCAAACGCTCCCACGGCATCAAAGACTCCGGCAACATCATCCCGGGGCACGGCGGCATTCTGGATCGCGTCGACGCCCTCATCTTTGCCGCACCGTGGGTCTACGGCTTTGCGGTGTTCACAGCTCTCTAGCTTAAAATCGACACGTATTTACACATGGCTGTTCTATATATCGTCATCCTCATCGGCGTCCTCGTCTTCGTACACGAGTTCGGCCACTTCCTCGCCGCTCGCTTCTTTGGCGTCAAGGTTCTGAGCTTCTCCATAGGCTTTGGCCCCAAGCTCCTGAGCCTCAAACGCGGCGATACAAGCTGGGACATCCGGATCCTGCCGCTGGGGGGCTTTGTACAAATGTACGGCTCCGAGTTCGAAGAAGTCTCCAATCCAGATGCCCCGGACTTCGCACGCGCCTACAACAATAAACCCATCTGGCAAAAGGCCATCATCAATCTGGCAGGACCACTTTCCAACCTCCTTTTGCCCATCCCCATCCTGTTTGCCGTCTATTTCGCCACGGTCACACAGGATCTCCCCCCCACCATCGGACAAGTGCTCGATAACTCACCTGCCCTGGGTGTCCTCGAACCAGGCGACCGCGTCACACACATCAACGGCAAACCCGTACAATTCTGGACCACGCTGCAGGCGACCATCACTGCCAATCCCGATACCCCCCTGCTGATGACCATTGAGCGCGATGGCACCTCGCTCCAGGCCACCATCACCCCGGAAAAAACCATCCGGCGCGACAGCCTCGATATTCTGACACAAACCATCGGCCGAATCGGTGTCACCCCAGATCTCGCAGGCCCAGTCGTTGGTGTCACCACGCCCATGGGCAAAGCCGCCATCGCCGGATTCAAAACCTTCGACGAAATCGTCGCCGTCAACGGCAATCCCATACGCTCCTTCGTTGAGCTCGAACAAGCTATCCGGCACAACGACACAGCAACACTCACGTTCGATATCCTGCGCCCCACCCCCGCCGAAATAAACTTCGGAAGCCTCAATATCCTTGTTCCTGCCTCCGTCGTCATCACCCATCCCGCAGATTCCCTCGAAGCCCTCGGCCTCGCCTCTGCCAACATGTTCATCTCGGAGGTCGACAACAGCTCTCCCGCTCAGCGCGCAGGCCTCAAAGCGGGCGACCAAATCCTCGCCCTCAACGGGCTCTCCGTCAATCTCTTCCGATCCTTCATCGACAAACTGGCCCAAACCTGGGAAAATCCGCATGAACTCACCGTCCGGCGCAATGGGGAAGTCTTTACCACCACCATTCAACTCGAAAAACTCACCATTACTGGCGAGTTCCAGGAAGAAGTTCCCATCATCTACGCAGGATTTTACCACAAGGTTCTAACCGTTCAGCCCGATCTCGTTGACAAGACCATGACCGACAGACTCGCCTATGCAGCGCGTATCTCCGTCACCCGAACCGTCGAAGCATCGTCCATGCTGGTCGTCTATATCGTACGCATGTTCCAGGGCCGCGTTTCCACCAAATCCCTCGGCGGTCCCATCATGATTGGTCACATGGCATCCAAAGCCGGACAAGACGGCATCGAAGCTTTCCTGCGCATGCTCGCCATCATCTCCATCAATCTGGGCATCCTCAATCTCCTCCCCATTCCATTGCTTGATGGCGGAAAGCTGGCCATCCTCGGCGTCGAAGCCATCAAACGTGGCCCGCTCACCATGCGGACACGCCAGATCATCGCCTACGTTGGCCTGGCCATGGTTGGTCTGCTCATGATGCTGGCCTTCAAAAATGATCTCGAACGCCTCTGGAATATGATCTTCTCTTAACCCAAAGCATCCCTGATAAAATGCCCACATTTTCTGCAAACATTCACCCCGGCAACATCGTTCTGGCCATTGACACGGCCTCTCCCATCCAGGCACTGGCACTGACACGCGGCCAGGATATCCTCTTCGAAGCCACTGCCAAACCACCTGCCAAAGACGGCAAAAGCCTGCTCTCACTCGTCGATGCCGCGCTCAAATATTGTGCACTCTCCATCCACGATGTCGAGCGACTCGTCGTTTCCCGCGGCCCGGGTGCCTTCACTGGATTGCGCGTCTCCATGGCCATGCTCAAAGCTTTCGCCCTGACGCGGAACATCCCCCTCTACGCCGCTTCCTCCCTCGAAGCCATCGCCTGCCAGGCCTCCCCCTTCGAAGGCATCCTGGCCCCCTGCATCGACGCAAGACGCGGCGAAATCTATGCCGCCTTCTTCCGGCAAACG
>WQTY01000178.1 GCA_009786045.1 Pseudomonadota bacterium
GAAGTCATCAAAAAACTCATGCAGGAAGACAACTATCTCCCCCCAAAAATAAAAATTGAACTCTCAGCCAACCACCCCACCATCGATCAAACGAGCATCAGGCGCGCCTTCATCTTCGCCGAAACGTCTGTCCAGAGATGCTACGTCAACGCCCTTGCAACGTCCCCGGAACTCGCCGGAAATGCCACCATCTCCCTGACACTCGACCCAAATGCCGCCCTGCAGTCTCAAACCATCGATTCAGACATGCAGGACGCCACGTTCATCGACTGCCTGCAAATGGCTGTCAAAAACATCCGCTTCCCCCAAAACGACAAACATCAAAACGCAACCATTCAGTTCTCCCTCAGTTTTTCCTCTGAACCTGCCCCATCTATCGAAGAAATCCTCAAACTCAATGATGACCATGGGCACGACCACCATCACGGCCACGATCACCATCATGGTCACCAGCACTAAATTCCCATGCCTCTCTGCACGCCCAGGACAGCATTGGGTGTCATGGCGCTTTTCGCGCTTCTGTTCCTCGCCTGCAGCGCCAAAAACATCCACTGGCACCACGATTTTCACATGGCACAAGATGGCGGACACTGCGCCGCCTTCCTGGCACTCGCTCAAACAGCGCCAACGACGCCACTGCGCGACGAAGCCTACACACAGGCCGCTCTGTGCGAAATCAACCAGCACCGCGACAGCCTGGCATGGCAGCACGCCGGCAAACTTTCCGAACAAAACAGCGATCTGAAAGCAGGCATTCACTGGGCTGTCCTGCGCCGTGACCAGGCGCTGCTGTCTGTCCGCGAACGACAGGCATACGCGATCGACATCATCGCACTTGCCCCAGATGCCTCCGCCGCCCACCATGCTCTGGCTCTGCTCCAAAATGACTGTACACAAAAGTCCCCACCTGACACGGACGCACTCCAGACGGCCATCCTGCGTCTCCAAAACCAAACGCCCGAACAGCAACAAATGGCTTGCCGCATCCACCGGGCCATCTATGACTGCCGCGAAAAGGTCGAATCCACACCGGCGCATATCGACGAAACCATCCTCACAAAGTGTTGGCACACCGACCACTATCCGGCACTTCTCTTCCAAATGGCCCGGTTTGAACTGCACCACTGCCAATGCGAAGCTGCCAAAAGCCGGCTCCAATTCCTGGCACAGGCAACCAATGACGACTGGCTCCTAAACCTGGGCGTTCACCGTTATGTCGACCGCGCACGGCAAGCACTCGCGCGAGCCGTACCCCAATGCCATGCGCAATGCCCGCCCGGGGAAACCCATCCCCAACACTGAGCTGCGCATGAACTATGTCCCACAGCTTTTCAGGCCGGGGTTTCTGGACCCCACGCATAGAGGCATGTAAACACGCGGACCGGCACTTCGCAAAATACTGTACGTCATGGAAGTACCCAGAGGAGACGATTGTCCCCATCCAACCCATACCCAGCATCCCAAATATGAACGCCCCCCCTGATACTTCAAGCACATTTTGCCATGCCTGTGCATCGCTTCCAGACCATCTCCACACACGCTGATCCGCCCGGTGCCCACTCAAGACCCCAGCCACCCCAACACCTTAATGCCGTGCTTCCACGTAAATCATGCCCAAGAGAGGTCTCCAGGCCTCAGTCAGGGCGAATCGCACTTGGCGACTTTAATCCCCGCCTGGGACATTTTATGCCCCTTCCACAAACGCCAGAGAAAATTTGAGGAACCTGAATAGCGCTTAAAATCAGGACTTTCAGAGCTTATTCCTGCAACACACAAATCAAATCTGTTTTGGTATGGCAGTTGCAATAGTATTCTGCAGCACACAACTTTATGTGGGGTTTAGAGTCCCATGGGGTGTGCAGTTGAGGGAATTTAATCGCGTTCCCCAGTGAAACTCGTTGACAGTTTGGGTTTGATAAGTTACTTACGCTACTGCTTAAATAAGTAAGGGGCTCTGTCACTATACGATAATGGTGACACCTCGCTAGGGAGAGCAAAGTGGGTCAGTTCGAGGTAATCAAGGACGTGAGTGCAACGTTGCAGAAGCTTCTGGAAACCAGTTTAAAAAACGCTGGTTACAAGGATGTTGAGCTGTATACGACGATACCCACGGAAGAAAATATCAAGAAGCTTCCGGCTTTATCTCTCTTTCTCAGTGCTGTTTGTGTGGATCCCATCGTACGCGAAAGGGGTCAGAAGCTCATCAGTGTGAGCGAGGAATCCGGTGAGGTAGTTGAGTATTCCATGGATCCTTCTCTCTTGTTGAAGTTGTACTATACGATTTCAGCCTGGGGAAAGACACCGCAGGAAGAGCATGTCTTATTGGCACTTGCCATCAAGGTGTTTTACGAGCATCCGGAGATTGGCGAGGGTATGCTTCAGGGGTATTCGTTCAGGCAGCGCGAAATTATCGCATTGAGGCCGGTCGAAGAGCCGAAGTTTGGCTACGAGGAGACGATGTCCTTCTGGAGGAGCATGGGCGAGAAAGTGAGGCCGGCCGCACAGTTTTGTGTCTGGACTTACCTCGACAGTGATCGCAGGAGTGATCCAGTGAGACGAACCTTTGAGCGCTCGTTGGGGCTCTCTGGCCAAGGCAAACGTAAGTAGTTTTCAAGGCGCTGCTCAGCGCGGAGACGTGGCAGGGGATGGTTCTCTGCCTGGTTTATCAACCCCGGTGTTAATTCACAGGAAGGAAGCAGGAGATCTCATGGCAACGACGTATTTGTCACCAGGTGTTTATGTTGAGGAAGTGGATCGTGGTACGAAGCCCATTGAGGCGGTTGGCACGAACACGTTGGCATTCTTGGGTGAGTGCTCAGTAGGCCCGGTGAACGAGCCGATCCTTTGCACGAACTGGAGCCAGTTCACGAAGAACTTTGGCGATTTCCAAAACAGTGAGTATCTTGCGCACGCGGTGTATGGTTTCTTTAACAACGGTGGCGGACGCGCTTATGTCGTGAACGTTGGCCAGTGGGATGCTGAGCTGAGTGTTGACCCTGATGGTGAGAAGATTGCCAGCCGTGCGGCACTTTACATTGGCAAGGACAACGGCCCCGGTGCCCGTTCCGGTCTCAAGCTTCTTGAGGAAATTGATGACATTTCTTTGCTTTGTGCCCCCGGCCAGACAGATCCTGCGATTCAGGATGCGGTTTTGAGCCATTGTGAGAACATGAAGTATCGTTTTGCCATTCTCGACAGTCCTGAGACGATCGAGAAGGGTGGTGTCGACAGGCTTCCGAAGCCTCGCGATTCGAAGTACGGCGCGTATTACTTCCCCTGGGTCGAGGTCTATGATCCCCAGAAGGGCAACATTTTCCAGCCGCCATCGGGCTACATGGCCGGTATTTATGCTCGCAGCGATACCGAACGCGGTGTTCACAAGGCACCCGCCAACGAACTCGTTCGTGGCGCACTTGGGCTGAAGTACAATGTGACGAAGGGTGAGCAGGACATTCTCAACCCGAAAGGCATCAACTGCATTCGCACGTTCCGCAATCGCGGCATTCGCGTTTGGGGTGCCCGCACGATTTCGAGCGATCCGTCATGGCGTTATGTCAACGTTCGCCGTCTCTTCAACATGGTCGAGCAGTCAATCGAGAACGGCACACAGTGGGTCGTGTTCGAGCCCAACGATCACCGTCTCTGGAAGCGCGTTGAGCGCACCATTACCGCTTTCCTTCTCCGCATTTGGCGCACAGGTGCCTTCCTGGGACAGACCCCCGAGCAGGCTTTCTATGTCAAGTGTGATGAGGAGACCAATCCTCCCGAGGTTATTGATGCCGGTCAGCTCGTCTGCGAAGTCGGTATCTGCCCTGTGAAGCCGGCTGAGTTTGTCATCTTCCGTATCGGTCAGATGGCCTCCGGCGGCGACGTTTCCGAATAATCGTCTTTGTTTGTAGTCGTTTCCTTGGCGTCGTGTCGGCGCTGAGGAGACAGTGGATGTCTGTTGGTTTCCCTCTGGTTGGGGAGCTGGCTTTGCTTAAGAAGGAGAGAAGTTATGCCTAGTCGTCGTTCTGATTTGGATCATGTTGGTTCTTACAACTTTAGAGTTGAGATCGGCGGTGTCACTGCTGGTTTCTTCAAGGGCGTCGATGGAATCAATGCCGAACTGGAAGTCATTGAGTTCCAGGATGGTGATGATTTGACGCTGCGCAAGCGTCCCGGTCGTGCCAAGTTCGGCGATGTCACCCTCAAGAAGGGCTACATCGTGACGGCTGACCTCCAGAACTGGTGGAAACAAGCTCGCGAAGGTCAGTATGTCCGCCGCGACATCTCCATCATTCTGAATGACAATGCCGGCAACGCGCTTCGCACGTGGTTCCTCTATGGCTGCTGGCCGAAAAACTGGAAGATCAGCGCCCTCGATGGTAAGGGCAATGACGTTGTGACCGAAGAGATCACCTTCGTCGTCGAAGATCTCCAGATCGGTTAATTCAGAATTCTCCCTTCGGGGAGTTTTCTTCGCGAGGGCAGGATTTCCTGCCCTCGCGTCGTTTTTGCACCTTGCCATGCCTGGATGACCTGGGCTATAGCATTTTCGGCTTAAGTGACGACACAAGCAGACAGCGTTTCTTCTGCTTGCAAGACAAGGTATGTTGCCACAAACAATAACATTTTGTCTTCACCTACAAGCAATGCGCAACATTGCAGGGGGTGTGGGGGAACAAGTTCCCCCACGTAAACAAGAAAACTCAAAATGCTCTAAAAGTGCATTTAAAAGTTTGCTATTCCTGAGCGGGCGTTGCGGGCCGGCGCTTGAGGCCCGCATGGGGGGTAGGCGCGTATCGGCATGCGGGCTGCCGCATGCCGATAGCGACGCAGGGGGGCGACGCCCCCCAACGCCAGATTCTGAAGCTGATTCATTCCAGGCATTATCATGTCGCGTTTTCCCGTCTGTTTTGCTTTCGCTCTGCTGTTTTTTTTCGCATCGTGTGTAGCGTTTTTTGCTCATGTGTCTTTGGCCTGGGGACGGGACGTGTATCGCCTTTGGGTCGATCCGGCGGGGATAGAGGTTTCGGCCAAGCTTTTTGACTTGAACGCGGGGCACCGTGTTTGCCTTCCAGCGTTTGGCCAGCGCCGCGGCGAATCTTTTTCGGGGCTTTTTGTGGAGGGTGGGGCATTGGATTTTGATGCCTCCGGGTGTGCGGATGTCGCTCATGCCCTGGCAGCGCTTGAAATTCGCTATCGGCTTGAGCTGCGTGCGCTTGATGCAACGGAGTTTTGGTCGGCATCAAGTTTGTCTCCCAACGCGAGTTCCCAGGGGTTGGCTTTTCCCGGCGAGTCGCTGTTTATTGAGCGCAGTCCCTCGCCTGAGCCTGTGCGGATTGAGGTGGTGACGCGAGAGGGGGTGGTGGCGAGTTTGCCGCAGGTTGCACG
>WQTY01000179.1 GCA_009786045.1 Pseudomonadota bacterium
CACCTCTGGGGCGTTGCGGGGTGTCCCCGCAGAGGGGGTAGCCGCGTATCGGCCGTCAGGCCGATAGCGGCGCAGGGGGCGGCTGCCCCCGCAAATGTCTTGACAAATTGGCAAAAATGCGGTTTTTTGCGCCGAATTGCGCTTCTGCTTTTGAAGATGCATGGCGGCCCTGTAGCTCAGATGGATAGAGCTGGAGATTCCTAATCTCTGTAAGTCGCAGGTTCGACTCCTGCCAGGGTCATACGAATGGCATGGTGTGGCAAGCCGGGTGTTTGATTTTGTGTGGCTTGCCCAATCGTCATTTTTTAAATCGGGATGTTTGGCGATGGTGTCGTATGGCCCGGTAGCAAAGTACTATGACGATTTGATGTCTTCGGTAGACTACGACCTGTGGTTTTCGCACTATATGGGTTTGTTGTCGCTCAGTGCTCGCCCGATCGAGCGAGTTCTTGAGCTTGGGTGCGGCACGGGGAATTTTACCAGGCGTTTGCTGGCACACTTTAGTGTCGTGGCCGTGGATGCTTCCGAAGCCATGTTGTCTGAAGCCAGGGTGAAGTTTTCTGATTCCGACCGCGTTTCGTGGATTTGTGCCGATATGGCATGCTTTGTGGCCGATGGGGAATTTGATGCTGCCGTGGCCGCATTCGATGTCATGAATTACGTGCCGGATATCGCATCGCTGGAGGCTGTTTGCCGGTCTGTTGCGGCAAAAATTTGCCGGGGAGGGCGTTTTATCTTCGACGTCAATACCCAGGAAGCCTTTCAAAAGCGCCTGTTTGACGAGGATGTTACCGATTGTGCGAGGGACTATGCGCATGTCTGGCGTGGCCATTATGATCCCGATACGAGGATAGAGCGCGTGGAGATGCAGTTTTGTTGTGGGGAGGATCGATTTCGCGAAGTGCATGAACAACGTGCGCATACGCGCGAAGAGATTCGCCATGCATTGCAGGTGTCAGGTTTTGAGCGGATTTATTTTTTCGATGCCGCAATGATGACTGTGCCGTGCGATGCGTCGGATCGCTGGATTGTCTGTGCGACCAAACGATGAGGGCGTTTAGGGCGAACGGGGTAAGGTACGCGTCACAGGCTTATCGGAGGATTTTTTGGGTTTGTTGGTGTAGCTGGGGCGTTTTTTTTGTGCAGGCTTTTTCTTTGACGTGGCATTGGCGGGTTTTGTGGTTGTTTTGGGTTTTGCACCTGAACAATTCAGGCTCGTGTTGGGGAGGCCAATGTAGGGGGCGAGGTCTGCGCGGGTTTTTTGGGGTGTTTCCATGTCGATGTGGACATGTGGCGCAGTTTCCTGGATGGCCGTGGATCCCATGATGCCAAGGTGTTCGCCTGCTTCGAGGATGCTTCCTGGCTTAAGGTCGGGCCTGACGTCGGCCAGATGCATATACCGGATGGTGTATCCTGCCAGTTCTCCTTCAAGGACTTCTGTCGAGATGATGGTGCCGCTTCGCCATTTGCCGTAGTTGCGTGTGAATGGGTAGACAGCGCCATAGCCTGGAACAAAGATCAATCTGTCGTAGGTTTTCCCAGCTCTCTGTGTCGTGCCGGGCCGCATGTCGGGGCGGCCAAAATTCGCTGCATCTTCGCTCGCCCGGCCGATGAACGTGACGCGAGAGCGAGTGACGGCATTCACCACCGTGCCCATCCCCCCGTGAGGTTGCCCCACGGTGCCGATGTCCAATCCTCTGTGCCGGCAGCGATTGCCGTCATACAGGCGCATCAGATGGTCGTAGGGATAGGGTTGAACGAATCCTGGGGCTATTTCCAATCCGAGCTCGGATGTGCCTTGGGGTGATGGCCATGTTTCGAAGGGCATCGCTTTGTATCGTGCATCTTCTTCGCGAGTTTTTGGCGTTTTCGTGTCGGTCTTTGTATCGGCCGTTGCAGCGGGCTTTTTGGTGTTTGATGAAGCGGGTTTCTTGGTGTTTTGGGGCTTTTTGGTATTTTGGGGCGTCTTGCGGGAGGTATTTTTTGAGGTTGCTGGTGTGTTTTTCGATTCTTTTGGCGATTTATCTGGTGTGGAGTTTTGGGCAAACCCCTGCATGGGGAGCAGGAGACAGATGATCAACAGCGCGAAGCTGACCCCTGGCAGAGGTCTCAGGCGAAGTTTGTGTATCATGAGGTTCCTCTCATGGCATGCGAATGGCGTGGAGCCGTCGGAGCTGTCGGCTGCGTGCAGTATCATTCGCAACACCTGTCAGATAAAGGTAGGCAGATAACAGTGGTTCAGAGGCGAGGATATCGGTGTCGGAAAGTGCAAGCACGCGGTTGGCGAAATCAAGACGTTTGGCAGCTGCTCTGGCATCATTTCGGGTATTGTCGGCCAGTGCTCTGAGGATGAGATCATGTCGGCGAAGGGCTTTGGGCGTTTGTTCCAGGACTTCAAGTGCCAGGTCGACATACTCGTGTTTTGCCAGTGTGACGAACATGGGTACGAGAATGGTGTTCGAGTCAAAGCTTCTTGAGCGAGCCTTGCGGTAGTCGTTCATGGCCTGCTCAATGTCTCCTCGCTCGACACGAAGAATGGCGCGCCAGAGATAGGGGAGATAGGCGTGGGGATAGGCCTGGAGCGTTTGATCGATGAACTGTTCCAGCACATTCCAGGCCTGGCGACTGGCGAAGGCCTGCATAGCTTCTTCGTAGATCTCAAGCGGCCAGAGTGACAGGGAGGCTGCTTGTTGGTAGTGGGTTGCGGCCTGATGCAGGTCGCCTGTGTCGAGCGCCCGGCGTGCGGCCAGTTGCTGAGCATAGGCATGGTCAGCCTTTGTGAGAAAGTCTGGGATTTCTGCTTTTGCCTGGGTGAACTTCCCGGCAATCTGCATCCATAAAAAGGGTGCTGCACCTTCGGAGAGTACCCTGGCAATGGCGACTGCCTTGTCCGCATGATTCTCTTCGAGGTTCAGTGCGAGATCATCAAGCATCATGTTGACGGTATTTGGGCTATGCGCATGTCTTTGGCTGTGAATGTGCCGGCGCAGTTCGATGGGAGACAGGTGATGCAATCTGGCGGCTTCATGCCAGTATTCCGATATCTGCATCGCCATGTGAGAACCTTTTTCGAGGCTTATGATGGCATCATCGATCTGACTGCACTGCTCTGTAGTGGAGAGTGTTCCGCAGGGGGACTCAGATGGCAGGAGGACGCAGTGCTGTCCTTGTGCCACGGAGAGTTTTAGCCAAATCAGTTCCGAATCTGGCTGAATTTTGAGTGCATCGCGCAAGGCCTCCTGCGCTTCCCGGTTAAATTCGTAGCCGTATCTCAATGCGTGATCGGCAAATTGCAGCAGGAAGGTTAGTTTTTGCGGACGGGAATGAATGTTTTTTGTGAGGTGGCCGATAAGATCGGAATGGTTAGGGTTTGTACTGACGTGTTGAAGTGCCATCGAAATGACATTCCCAAAGGCGTGTGGAGGGGCATGATCAATCCAGTAGACAATCACGTCTTCTGGGATGGCGAGTATGACTTCTTTGGAGATCGGCATTGTCCACCGATCTGGTGAAGCTTTTCGAAGTGCGTCAGAAATATTGTCTGATTTGACGCCAAAGTTAGCCATGTGCCACGCAACTTCCAGGCGCCAGGTATCGGAGAGCATGGGCCAGACAGATGAGGCTGCCTCAATGCTCTCTTTATCGTAGCCATATTGTGCAAATGAGGCCAGTGCTTTGGGGATATCCTGGTCTGGCATGGCGCAGGTGTAGAAACACTGGAGTGCCTGCAGTGGGTTCTCCTGGCGAAGTGAAGTTTCGATGCGCTGGATGGCACGGACATCCAGGTCGGTGTGTGTGATGAGAGATTGTGCCTGTGGGATGAAGTCTGAATTTGAAGCGGCAAGTATTTCATATAATTGCTGATCAAAGGCACTGCGCCGCCGTTTCGTCATGTTGGCTCTGAGGGCGGACAGGGCCTCTTTGATGGAAGATGTGGCCTGTGGACAGGCGAGGAGGGCACTTGCCCAAAGCTCAGGCTGGGTTGTGCTGGGGAGGTAAAGGAGGGCCTCACAGGGGGATGGGCCGAGAAGCGCCTGGTTTGCCATTCTGGCGGCGACTTGTGAGCTGTGCCGGGGGGAGAAGCTGACATAACGCTGCATCGTCTGTTGGGTTACCGGCAGGCTGTTTACCTGCATATGGGCATCCTCGATACGAATGAGCGAATCGAGCGCCATTTCGAATTGCCCTTCGGCTTCGAACAATTCGATGGCGTCCATGGCGTTGAGCATGGCGCCTCGTTCGAGCAACGGTATCATGACTTCGGCAACAGGATGAGCGATGGCTTCGGCAAGGCGCATCCGAATGAGATCCATATCGCCGGAATCCATGGCGATTTTGAGGTTTTCCTGCTTGAGCCTTACGTTCATCTGGGCAGATTGATCGGATGGATACGCATGCATGTAATGCTGTATCAGATGCCTGGCTTCCGTCCAGTTTCCCATCGACTGATAGAGCGAAACCAGGTCGAAGAGCTGTGCATAATCTGAGCGGGACAATTGGTTGCGATACTCTCGCTGTCTGTGCTCATCCGACAGGGCAATCGCAAGCCTGAGGAGGATGTGGTTTGGAATGGTGCCAAAACGTCTGGCTTCTTCGTACCAGGTGAGTGCCTCCTGAGTTTGGCCATAGCGTTCGTAAGCCTGGGCAATCCATTCGAGGCGATGAAACTTGCCTCGCGCGGCTTGCAGCTGACTTTGCCAGAGACGTTGTGCCCCTTCATGTTCCGGCGCACGTTTGGACAGAGAAAACGACAAGTCCAAAACTTCGCGTGAATCAGGCCGAAGGATGGTGAGGTAAGTCAGATGCCGTACAGCATCATCCCAAAGGCCACGCTGGATGCAGGTTTGTGCCAGAATCTTTTGGATGTCCGCATTTCTTGGGTCCGATTGTTCCAATTGTTGGCGGTAGCGGGCGATTTGTGTTTCATCGTTTCGTTCTGCCGCCAAACGCACCAGTGACTGATAGGCCGCGATTCGCGCTTTCAAATCCCCCTTGGACAGCATTCGTGTCAGGGGGACCTGTGCCAGGTCGAGCCGTTGTTCACGCTCAAGCAAACTGAGCAGGTCGTCGATGTCTGTCTGCTGGTGAAAGGTGTCGATGATTTTCAGGGTGACTTTATCCTGGCAGCCAGAGCGCAGGCAGGCGCGGATATGGGCGAGTTTGGCGCCTTTGCCATAGCTGCGGGCATCCTGACTGCCAGTGAAGGCTTTAACGGCGAGGGCATCGTTGCGGATGCTTTCCAGAAAAATCCCCGTTCCGACACGAGCCTCTGCGGTTTGGATGTCGATGAGCCTGGCGTAGCCGGTGTGCATGTCTTCGCGCAGCGCTTTGCTTGCGGCAGG
>WQTY01000180.1 GCA_009786045.1 Pseudomonadota bacterium
CTGCCCCATGGTCTTTGCCGATATTGGCGGCGGATCGACCGAAATCTCTTTCATCCCAGACGATAAGCAATGCATCTGGAGCCAGAGTTTCCCTCTTGGAACGCTGCGCGTTCGAAAAATGTATGTGCCCCATATCCCCCTCTCTCAACAACCCTGCCTTGAGCTGATGGCATCGACCTTTGCCCCGTTTGCCCAGTTTGTTGCCACGAAACCACCACCACCCTCACAAACAGACTTTGTCTTTGCCGGAGGCTGCGTCACGGCCCTGGCCTGGCATCTCACCCAGACGCCAACCTTCGATGCCGCGGCCATTGAGGCACTCAAACTCGACACTTCCATGCCTGAGCACCTCCCCGCCAATGCAGATCTGGACGCCGCCATCGGTGCGGCATTCATCTTTGCCCTGACGCGCCTTGTCCCAACGTCACAAACNCTGCACATCACCACAAAAGGACTTCGGCACGGCATCGCGCTTGAAGTTTTTTCTTTGTGGGGCGTTGCGGGGCCGGCTACTCCGGCCCCGCAGAGGGGGTAGACGCGTATGCGGGCATTGGCCCGCATAGCGGCGCAGGGGGCTCGGCCCCCTTCAAAATCTGCAGGGGCAGATCTGCGTGTCTGCCTTTCACTGTCGTTTTTTGAAGAGAGCCCGAAGATTAACCTTGAGAACAAATCGCGCGAAGATGACAGTGCAAGCAGCCATTATGAGAAGCGTACAGGCCAGATATCCCCATGGCTCGAATGGGAAATTTTCGCGATAATGCCAGGCAGGCAACAAGGCAATCGCTGCCATTGCAAAGAAGCTCAGACCACGTCCCCAGGTCATGGCAATGTCTCTCAGGCGTATTTCGACAAAGCGCTGGGCAAGCCTGCAATGCAGCAAAACCAGCGGCACATACAGGCACATCCATGCCACGAGCATGATTTTGAGCGCATGATCGCCCTGGAAGAAGAAAAGCGCCGCCGTGAGCGTCACGCTCAGCAGGGCAAGTTCAACACCTGCAGCCAACATCGAATAGCCTGGGCTCGTGCAGGCACGATAGAGCTCGGGGAAAGTCTGGATGATGACGCGGAAAAAGCCCAGGGCCAACACAAAGGGGATTAGCGGCACGGCCCCGTACCAGTCAGCATTGCCAAGAGCCATGAAAATGCCCTCAGAAGCGAAGAGAATAAATGTCAGGGGAATGGCGGCAAAAAATGCTACGTTGCGCTGGTTCCACGAAAACAGCCGGCTCAACTCAGGGCGGTTGTCTTTGATTTTGGCAAAAACGGGAAAAGAGCTGCGATTGACTACGGCAAACAGCGCAAGTGCTGGCGTCATCGCCAGCTCGTAGGCAGCCCGATACATCCCCAGTACACCCTCCCCGAGAAACTTCCCAACGAGCATGTAGTGCAGATTCTTATTGAATTGCTCCACCACCGAAGCAGCACAGTGCTTGATCCCATAGACCACAAACCGGCGGCACTCTGACCAGCGAAAGTGGAGCCTGGGCCGATATCCCGAAAAGAGGAACGCACCAACAAGCGCTCCCAAACCATACAGCGTATTGGCAAGCACCAGGGCCCAGGCACCAAAGCCGGTTGCCGCCAATACGATTTTGACAATGCCGCAAATCCCCGTCGTTGCCGTGTTGATAGCGCTCACCTTGTGGAATTCTAAACGACGGTTGATGAGTTGAAGCGGAATGGTTGCTGTACTGACAAGTGCCAGTTTCAGTGTACCTGCAATGAACAGCGGCACAAGCACATCTGAGCGGTAAAAATGCGCCAAAGGCCAGGCAATCGGCACAAGAAGCAAAACCAGCCCGACACCAAGAAGCGTTGCAAACCAAAACACGCTGTGCGTCTCGTTTTGCGTCAGTTTGCTATCCTGCAGAAGGGCTGTTCCAACGCCCAGACCATTAAACGCCTCTACCATGACTGCCAGCGATACGGCCAGTGTCGCCACGCCAAGCTCGTACTTCGTAATATAGAGCATCACGACGAAGAACGATATGGCATCGAAAATCTGCGTGATGATCGAAGCCGTGCCTATCCAGAGAAAACCCCGCCGGATGCTCTTCTGGGGATCTTCGGGGGCAGCGGCGGCGTAGGCCTTATCTTGTTCGGACATAGCATTCTTATCGTAGAACTGGAGACATGTAACGTGGTATGACCTCACCCGCGGGCTGCCCCCGGTGTTGCCATGCACCAGCAGTCATGCGACTGCCGCGAGGGACACTACCCGATTCCAAACATTTTCACTCTAATAATTCATCATGCGTGCCTTTCTGACTAAGCGACTCTCTGCTTTTGGCCAGCTGCTGGCTGTTGTTATCGTGCTGTGTGTGGCTGTCGCCCCCCTCGCGGCCATTGCTCAAACCCCTCCGGCGGCCATGACACCCGGAAGGGACGAGTACGTGGGGGAACTCAAACGCGGAGAACTGCTGGTAACGGCACTCAAGCGTGAAAAAATTGACGGCAATTCTGTGCGCATGGCGACCCAGAGTCTGGGAGAATTGCTCGATTTTCGACTTTCGCGCTCGGGCGACAAGTACCTCTACCGCCTGACAGGGAAACGCCAGCTTGCACTTCTTCGTTATCAGCGCGGTCAGCACATCTATGAATCTGTTCTGACCGAGGATGGCAGATACGTCTCCCGCCTCATCGACACAAACGAGAACTCGCAAAGGCAACGCGAAGTCTACATCCATCCCCCCCAGACAGAAGACGAAGATGGAGAAATTGACGTCGAACGCGTTGTGATGGCCCCAGACCTTCAGGCACAGCGTGTAGGACATGGCGCTGGAGACAGCATTGGGCACCTCGGCAGACTTGAAGGAGAGGAAGCAGAGTTTGGCGATCCGGAAGCACCGCCCCAACCTGTCGATCCCGCACTTCGAGGACGGCTAAACCCAGATGATGACTATCCCCAGGGCCCATACGCTGCCACGGGCTATGACGAAGACGAAGAACAGGACGACACCTGGGAAGCACGGGGTTTTCCTTTCCCGGGAGGCCATGCGGGGACAACAGCAAGAAACACCCAGGATGACCCCACACAACCTGCGATGCCCGTTTTTAAGGTTGCTGCGCCCAAACAGGATCGCGAACCTGACGGGCTATCCTGCATGAGCATTGCCATCGCCGGGCTGGGATTCCTGGCATTTTTCGCCGCCATACTTGTGACCCTTTTTCCCGCCTGGCGCGCCAGACGGCGCATGTCTGCCAACGGATTGCATATTCAAAGTGATATTGCCATCTCGTGGGATCAGCGCCTGGCCTGCGTTGCCGTGGGTGATCACCGTTTCCTCATCGCCATCCAGCCACAGACAACGACGCTGATTGCGCCCTGTGGCGATGACCAGGATCTGTTGCGCAAATGGCAGCACCTTAAGCGCAAAGCCTATTGGCATCAAATGGCGCAAAAGCCTATCCCGCAAACGCAGCTCGCCACCATACTTGACGACTTGATCGAAGCAGAGCATATGGGCCAGGATGACACCCTGATCAACCAGGCACCCGCCGCACAAGCCCAGTCCGATGCCACGCCCACCAAATGCGGCGATGTTGCCTATAAAGCCGGCGCCTTCTTTGATATTGAGGATATCGAAGCAGCCATGTCCAGGAGTGCGCTTGAGCAACCCGAACCCAAATAAAGAGCTCACCATGATGATGCGACATGCCTGCTTTGCGATTGGCCTGTGTATTGGCCTGGCTGGCTGTGCGGCGGCCCCTCCCGGCGTACCTCGGCCGCTCCCCGACACAACGCCCGAGTCCGAGGTCAGGATTGACCCGGCAATCGAAACTGCCCCCAGGGAAGAAACGCCCCACGCGCCTCCCTGGCAACAGGCATTGCTTGAAGCCATGGCATCCGGCAATGTGGCAGGCATTGAGGCTGAAGCCAATGCCATCATTGATGCCCGCCCGACCAGCCCGGAGGCCGCCTTTGCCTTTAATGCCCTGGCACAGCTCGCACTCGATCAGGGCAACCCCAATAAGGCAAGACTCTACGTCGAACGCGCGCTTGCAATCGCCGATCAGGCTCCGCAAACACACCTCCTTTTCGGTCAAATCGCCCACGCACAGAAACGCGACAGCGAAGCGCTCGAAGCCTTTGCCAGAGCTTCGCAGGCCGCACCTGATGATCCAAGACCTGATGCCATGGCTGCCGCCATATACCTCGAATACCTCGACCTGGAACGCGCCCTGACATTTGCCGGCGAAGCCTACCGCAGGCAACCCGCCGATTGCCGGGCCATCGACACCTATGCAGATGCGCTCTATGCCAACAGGCAATACCAACAGGCCATTGAGATATACGAAACGAGGCAGCGCCAGAAAACCCCATGCCCTCCTCTCGAATCTGTGCTGAAAAACATGGCCAAAATATACGAAGTCCATGTCCAGAACTCAGAAGCAGCCTGCAAACTTTACGAAGCCCTCCTCTCCCTCTCGCCAGACAATCCCAGCTACCTGGCCTCGCGCAATTATCAGTGTCACTAGGCACACCACCCATGCCCATTCTTCCAAAAGATTTCCAGCGCTTCTCTTCGGAGGGCACCCAAGTCTCTCCCCAGTACATTAAAAAAACGCCCGGCATCGAAACCCTTGCCGAACAGGTTCTGGACTGTTTCCGCTACAGCCCGGATGACACCTGTGACACACTTCAGGACAACCTTGAGTCCCTCTGCCAGTCATCCCAACGCCACAGACTCCTGCGCGGCTTCATCCACATTCTCGAAGGGCACCTGCAATTCGAAACGCCCATGGATGTCTCTCCCGTCGAATTGCGTCAGGCACTCTTTATACGCGCTGCACAATTGTCCGGAGAACAAATCCAAAATACCGCCTGGCGCGAAAACGCCGTTTGCGACGTTGCCAAAACATTCGGTGTCGAACCCGGACAGATCGACGACCTGATGTATGCCGACCTCAAATCACAGCGAAAAATCCTCGCCTTCGACGATCTTTCAACCGACGCGCTGATCGCCGAATACAATCTTGCACTCGCCAAATCCCTCCTCCTCTACGCCAAATCCCTCTCCTTCACCATCGATCTGCAAGAGGGTCACGCGAGCCGGCTTCGGCGCCTGTTTCGGCATCTCCGCTTCCACAACCTCCTCTTTGAAGCCCAAAACGTCACCGAAACCACGTGGCAATTCAAAGTCGACGGCCCCAGCGCCGTTCTCCCCCAACCGCAAAAATATGCCCTTTCCCTGGCAAACTTCCTGCCGACCCTCTACACATTCGATAACTGGTGCGGCAATGCCAGCATCTCACTCGACGGCAGAAGCCAGAAAGTGTGGCAACTCAAATCCGATGATTTCCCCCCGCCAGACTCTCCCCTGCCAGAACGCATCCC
>WQTY01000181.1 GCA_009786045.1 Pseudomonadota bacterium
CGCCGGCCCGCAACGCCCGCTCTCGGGGGAGCATTGCTCCCCCGAACCCCCTGCGATACTGCGTATCGCTTGTCGTGTGCCTTGTCTGACGCCTCAATGGAACAAAACATCTCGACAACAAGGCGCCGTCAATGTTAACATATTTACGCTGAGGCGTTACTGTCGCAGAGAGTGTAGGAGACCGAGATGGGAGAGTACGAATCTCAACAGGCGCATAAACCCAATAACTGTATGTCGCATGAGTTGGCGTCTTCTAGAAAAGATGAGCTCTCCCCAGAGAAAGTCAATTTCTGGGAAATACACGATGATTTGATGTGCAACAGAGATAACGATGCCTATCACAAAATCATGAATTCCAATCATCGCGATGGCGAACATCTCGCAACATCGTTAATGATCGACGCGTTGATAACTGCTAAAAATCTTACCGCTGCGCAAAGGCATGACTGCCTGGACAAACTCTATGAACATATTGGTGCAGTTGATGCTCTTAAAAAATGCATCAAGGCCCGTTTTGACGTAGATTTGATTGATACGAGCAATCTTGACTGTCCAACACTGAAAAACAAAGCCGCTGTGCACCATTCTCTCATAGAGATTGCGAAGGACTTTTCAAGTGATCCAGACCAGGAAGAGGCTGTATTACTGGCGTCAGGGAAACGTCTTCTCAAGGATTGGACACGAGGCGGTGCTAAGGGAATTTACAGAAGTCTGCTTCTGCTATCGCCATCGCAGCACGAAATGGTTCATAGTGTCATGTATGGAGCCATGCGTGATTCTGGCGGCAGAGCCGTATTCGAACACGGTAGCATCCTTGTCTATTACACCGAAGAGAATCTCAGCAGAAAAGTAAGACACCCGAATTGCGACATGGGTGATGCAAAGTATGGGCTTCCTATCTTTGAGAGTACCGTCATCCATGAAATCGCGCATATTCTGGATGGATCCGCAGGCAAGTATTCTGGAGGGGAATCTGAAGCAGGGAAAAAATTTCGAAAGTTTTCTGGTTGGACGGATGGGTTGTTGCCAACCTATGACGCTGCCCAACTGCTCCAAAGCATTATCCATTGCCTGGGAGAGGACAATTGTTACCCAAAATCGTTTACGGCTAAAGACAAGGAAATCGCGCGGGCAGTAGCAAAATCAGTCCTTGAAAATGAGATTGAAAGGTATGATGATATTAGCAGTCATGTCCTTCAAGCCTATCAAGACTGTGATTGCGATATCCATGGCATCACAGATGTCTGCCAGGATTCCAGGCGTTTCGAAAAGGCACTCAAAGACTGCACGCTTTTTGAGTATATGCGTGATTCGTGGGCAAGCGGAAAACCCTGGATGAAGGGCAGGCGAAACGACAGGCCACGTCAAATTCACCAGGGTTATAAAAAACAAGCTTGGTATGCCTTTGACAGCGCGGCGTTTGACAAAAAAGTCAGTTACCCTCAGCTGCGCGAGCCGGGCGAAGATTTTGCCGAAGTTTTCACCGTCTATCATGTGGCAGAATCTAAGGGGAAAGGGTTAAAGCCGGAACAAATCAAGTGGATCGAAGACGAACAGCTGCACGAGGATCCCACCAAAAAAGACGGTGAGGACGATGTTTAAATTTCATGTACCATCCTGTCTTTTGTGCGTTGTGTTAGGTGTGTCATGTTCAGCGTATCATCAATCTTTACCCAAAGACACGACACCATCTGCGAAAGCAACGCTCACGCCGACGACTGTTCCAGGGGTAATGTGGCATGAGGACATGACCAACAGGCTGCGCAAAGATGGAGAAGAATACAATACCGCCAAGGCAATGGTCGAAGCAACATTGGGGCAGAATCGGTCGTGCCATGTGCGTTATGCCCTTGGCAATGTGGCTTTAGTCGAGGTGATCAAAGCACCGTGGCCCACTGTAAGTGACTCCGAGGGTGCCAGGTGGTATGTTGCCGTCATATTGGGTGACACGCCGCGTTTGGTACAACTTCCAGACAAATCGCTTTTTGCGCATTTTGCCGGCGTCATTCGTGCCAATCCTGATATCCTTGAGCCAGATCTTCGCTTAGGTACCGCATTGCGACTCGCCACCGGCGATGGAAACAGGGAAGACGAGCCCGCGCCAACCTGGACAGACGAAAACGGCATACTCACCATCCGTTATCACAAAAATATAGACACCGGCAGTTGGATAGAACCTTCAAGGCTTCACGATTGCACGATCACCGTCGATGCTCGGCAAGACTATACTGTGGACTGTGTCGATATTGGTCCGGTTTATGATGACGATGATGACTAAGCGTTGATTTGTGAGACTCTCCTAATCTGCGCTAGTTTCCTTGTTGGTATGGTTTTGTCCCAAATGAATTTTGAGGCAATCGCCATTGGGAACCCGCTTTGATGTATGTGGGGGGAAACTCCGTGAGCTATCAACCGCCATTTACTGTATCTGCCGAGGCGATTTCGATGATCGCAGAAATCTCTGCGCGCATCGAACGCTACGCCATGAGGATGGAACAAGCGGATGCCCTGCGCCTGCGCCGCGTAAACAAAATCAAGTCCATCCATTCTTCGCTCGCCATTGAAGGGAATTCGCTGACAGAAAATCAAGTGACGGCCATCCTCGACGGCAAGCAAATCGTAGCATCGCTTCGAGAGGTTCAGGAGGTCAAAAACGCCATCGCGACTTACGACCTGTTCCCGCAGCTGAATCCATTCTCTGTCAGCGACTTGCTGAAGGCACACGGAACAATGATGGCCGCGTTGATGGAACAGCCGGGACAATTCAGGACAAAAGGGGTTGGCGTTTTTTCACAAACAGATGTTGTCCATATAGCACCACCGGCGAACCGTGTTGCAGCATTGATTGACGATCTGTTCGATTGGCTGAAAAATGCCAAAGATCATCTGCTGGTTCGCAGTTGTGTGTTTCACTACGAATTCGAATTCATCCATCCCTTTGCGGACGGCAATGGGCGTATGGGGCGTTTGTGGCAATCGCTGCTGCTTGGCAAACTACATACCGTTTTCCTTCATCTGCCAGTTGAATCCATGATTTACGACAGGCAGCAGGCATACTACCCAGGCTATCGCAGACAGCACGGCAAACGGCGATTGTGGCGTTTTCATCGACTATATGCTGGACAAGATCCTGCGGACGCTCAAAACACATCAGGGCGAACGGCATCCAACCGTTGGCGCAGTAAATGGCGCAGTAAATGGCGCAGTAAATGGCAATATCTTGGCTGTGCTGGCATATATTGATGCGAACCCGGGATGCCGTGCGAATGCGATTGTAGGGGCATTGAATATGCCCTTGCGCACGGTTCAGCGCTACCTTGGACACTTGAAAGACGCAGGAAAAATCGAATTTATCGGGGCGCCGCGCAATGGCGGCTATTTTCGCAGGGAAACTGTAAAAAGATGAGGCTTACACAGAGATATGGCGATGAGTTCGCCGGCTGCAAAGAAAACACTCCCGGAATCGGAGCCCTGCCTACCCATCGGCAATTGATAGCGCTTAAGCCATCATCTGGCGATACTCTTGCCGGTTGCGAAGAAAACAGCCCGGAAATCGAAGCATTGCGTGTTCATCCGCAATTGGCCAGCCAATACCGAATTCTGCGCACCATCGGACGCGGTGCGCAGGGAACGGTCTACGAAGCACGCTACCTTCGCTCAGAGCTCTTTTGCGCCGTGCCGAACGTTGCCATCAAGGCACTGTCATTTCGCGAAATCGCCGACTGGAAAGCTTCTGATCTCTTCATGCGCGAAATTGCGCTGCTTAAATCGATGCAAGTCGAGGGCACGCCGCGCTACATTGATGCCATCGACGCCACTGCCGGCCCACAGCCTTACTATTTTCTCGTCCAGGACTTCATTCCGGGCGAATCGCTTCAGGCCAAACTGGACAGGGGCGAAACATTTTCCACCCAGGAGGTCATTGCCATCGCGCTTGCGATCATTCCCATCCTCGAAAAGCTCAGAAGCTACTCCCCGCCAATCGTGCACCGCGATATTAAGCCATCGAACATCATGATGACACCAGAAGGCGACATCTACTTGATCGATTTCGGTGCTGCCATGTTCAGCGAGCGCCGCACGGGTGGCTCGACGTTCGCAGGCACGGCTGGCTACATGGCGCCCGAACAATGCATGGGCACCTCTACGCCAGATTCTGACGTCTACGGGCTGGGTGCCACGCTCATCCACCTGCTCACGGGCGTTGCGCCCTACAAAATGCAGATGCAAGGCACTTTCGCCATCGTTCCGAAAAAGAAAGAACGATCTTTTTTGACCACGTTGCGAACACCTTTTTTTGCCATCGCAGACGCCATCCGAAAACGATGGAAAACGGGCCACAAAAAACGCGCTGTCTCTTTCCCGTGTTCTATGACGCTGCGATTCAAACCTTATCTCCCCAAAGACACACCCCAATGGCTCGTGGAATTGCTCGAAGTCATGGTGTCACCTTATCCCAACCAACGGGTTAAGAATCTCGACAGGCTCGTTCATGCCATACGCACCATCAGTAGTGTTGAGCTTGAGGGGCATTCCATGCATATGGATGAAGCTGCGCGGCTGGGAAGCATGAAGCGCATGGATTACCAGTATTTCATACCTAATTGGGTTTTCGGTACTGTGTTCTTCGGCAGCCTAATGCTGTTTATACCCTGGTTTTACTGTATTACGATGTCCTTCTCCCAGATGCTATTTTCTATCCTCTCCCCAGTGCTGTTTTCTCCCGAACGGAATCCCTTTCCAGGGGTCATTGCTGACTTTACAAGCCTAACTTGGTTTATTATAATGTGCATGCTCATGTTTACCATGGCTCTTATTGTGTATAGTAGATACCGAGCTGAAATATTGTACAAGCAATGGATGGATTTGGTAGAGGGCGGGTTTAAAAAAACACCCCCTACATAGACGAAACGCTGGCATAGAATGCAGCCATCGCCTCGTAAGCGCCAGTTTGTTGTCCTGGATAGGATATTTGTGCATTTGAGCACGTTGGGGCAAACCGCCCTTTGGGTACTCCTCCAAAGGAGGGGAGTTTAGGTGTATCCTTTTCAGCTTAAGTGACGACACATATCGTCAACATTTTCTCTGCAACACTTCGCCCTTCACCCACAAGCAATGCGCAGCATTGCAGGGGGTGTGGGGGGCTCCCCCTGTCGGCAAACACTTCCTCTTCGAGGAAGATGCCGACATCCCCCTCAGGGAGGGGGACAGAGTTCCCCCACAAAAAAGCGGGGCGTTGCGGGGCGGCGTTTGAGCCCCGCACAGGGGGTAGCCGCGTATCGGCTGTAGGGGCGACCGTCCCTGGTCGCCCGTTACTACAGCCGATAGCGGCGCAGGGGG
>WQTY01000182.1 GCA_009786045.1 Pseudomonadota bacterium
AGATGCCCTCTTCTCCGCACCGTTTTATGGCGCCATTCTCGCAAACGGGCACAAAGCCTGCGTCGCACAACGATTCGGGCAAGCATGCCCCATGGGCGCAGCCGTTTGGGCAGGGGTCGAGCACAAAGGTGCCCTCTTCTCCGCACCGTTTTATGGCGCCATTCTCGCAAACGGGCACAAAGCCTGCGTCGCACAGCGATTCGGGCAAGCATGCCCCATCGGCGCAGCCGTTTGGGCAGGGGTCGAGCACAAAGATGCCCTCTTCTCCGCACCGTTTTATGGCGCCATTCTCGCAAACGGGCACAAAGCCTGCGTCGCACAACGATTCGGGCAAGCATGCCCCATGGGCACAGCCCACAACGCAGGGTTCAAGCACAAAGGCACCTTCCTCTCCACATCGCTTAACAAGTGCCCCTTCGCAGACAGGCACAAAACTCGCCTCGCAATCAGAGGCAGATTGTGTGTTTTCGGAACATGCCACAGCGCAAAGCGCAATCAGGAACATGGCGTGACGATATCGCATTGGGTTTCTCCTCAGGGACAGGTCGATTCCGACGCTGGGGCATCCATAAAATGTCTGGCAAAAAGGTTTCGGAGTGTTTGAACATCTTCGGAGGCAGAGGCATCCTGGCTGAAACGCTGAAAGATTTCCTGTCGTCTGGCCGGAGATCGGAAAGCAAGCTGATAGTCGTCGAGGGCATGCCGAAAAGGCGTATCGGAATATCCGGCAAAGTCGAGCGCTGCCAGACACTCAGCATAGCGCTTTGACAGCCAGACGCAGACAGGTTCGCCCTCAATGGCGTCCGTGAGCTTTGGCAAATCGCCATAGAGATGCAAAAGGAATAAAACGGCCATGGGCAAATGGGCCGTGGCATCAAGGGAAGAACGCATGGCAAGCCGCATCTCGTCATATCTGCCCAAAACCTTGAGCGCTTTGGCATAGCGCCGAAAAAGGCGTGCCAGAGGTTCTCTGAATGCTTCATGCGGAAATTTGCCGGGAAATGGCTCGACATGATGCAATGTATGCAAAAACCACTCTGAAACGGAGGCTGCCATGGCGTCATTGCCCGATGTCACAAGGTAATCGAGCTGATCGGCGACGATGGCAACGAGCGGCAAAATGGCATGGCGGTCTTCCTTAAGCCGTTGGGCAAAATGCTGGCGGTGGCTGCCTAAGAATTTCGCGGCTTCCTGTGGACCGGCCTCGGGATCCATAGCCATGGCCTGAGCCTGTTTCAGTATGTCATCCAGCATCATATTCCCTGCGTCCTCAATCGTGTCGTCTCCCGGCTGTGTTCGTGCCATCACCGGATCTGTCCTGCCATAAAAAATACAAAAATGCGTGCGATTCAGCAAGAAAACATCTAAGTTTATGGGTCTTGGGGGTGATGTGCTAGATTCAGGCTGGTGTCGTCGAACGTCAATGGTTTTGACTTTGTAGGTCACCTGCAGAAGTGATGTCACGTAAAGGGAAAACGATTGAAAGCTTGCCATCTGTGTTTGTCTACTTTTGAGGACAACATCAAGTTTTGTCCATTCCACGGAGCGGAGCTGCGCAAGATTACGAGCGAGCTCATCTTGCCTGGCACCAGCATTGGCGGGTATTCGCTGATTTCGAAGCTTGGACAGGATGGCCTGGGCGAAATTTTTCGTGCAGAGCGAGGCGGTGAAAGCTATCGCTTCCGATTGTTTTCATCGGGATTACTGTGCGATCCTTCGCGACTGGATCGCCTCATGGGCATATTTGAAAACAATCGCCAGCTGACAGGCAGCGCTGTGCCATTTCTCGAATTTGGCTGGACTCAGAACAAGGCACACTTATTCTGCGTGAATCCCTTTGTCCCTGGCTTATCCCTGAAGGATATTCTCGACTCCGGACAAACCCTGAGCGAGAAAGATGTTTCGAATGTACTGTTCCAGCTTTTGCGAGCCATCCGGGATATCCATGCTCAGCGCACCGCACACGGAGGCCTCTCGCTGACAAACATCATTCTCGACAGCGATGGGGCAATCCGCCTTCATGACGTGAGTTTCTGGGACGTCTTTCGCGACGAAAACTTCCAGGCTATTCGTGATGACAACCCAGGGGTATTTCGTGACATTGCAAACATCATGGCGCCTGAACTTGTTAACGGCGAAGCGCCAAAACCGTGCAGCGATGTCTTCAGTGCGGGTGCCGCCGCCTTCGAGCTCCTCGCACGCCAGCCCCTCTACGATGGGGATGTCGAGGCACAGATTCTTCGACGCCTGGAAAATGAGGATGTTCCCGAAATCCGGCTCATGCGCCCCGACCTTCATATCAACGAAGATTTTTCAGATTTGCTCAAGACGGCAACAACCTGCAGTGCCGGGGTAAGGTTCCAGACGGTTCGAGCCTTTATTGCAGCGCTTTTGGGCATTCATGGCGAGCTCGACCCGCATGCCGAAACCATCTCGCCTGCACTGTGCCTGCGCCTGCTTGGAAAAGACAATGTCTCAGAAAAGGTACTGAGCAATATCGCCAAAGGCACAAAACATGAACTCCTGAATGCAGTGATAAGCACAGCCCGGGACACAGTCATTGAGCATACCCGCCCTGGCCCGGGAGAGGAGCATCTGAAGCACGATACCTTCGAAACCCATGATAAAACGGTTGTAGAACGGGCCCATTGGGACGATCTCGACTTTCTCGTCGGTAACGATTTGCCAACTTCCGAGGAAATTGCCAGTCTCGAACGCGCCGTGACAACAGAAATGGACCCCCTTGAGGCGACCCCGACGCGCGAGATGTTTTCTGTGTCATTCGATGACAGTCCGGGAGGCAGCCTGAACGACAGCATCGACAGCATCCTGTCGAGTCTTCGCGACGATTTTGCGCCTTCCCACGAAACAGATGATACCCCCTCACTGTCATCGTTGTCGAGCATCAATAAGGCACTCCGAACAAATGCATCCCTGGCAGAGTCGGCCGCTGACCTCCAAATGCAAGATGCGCCCACCCAATCCCCGCACGACAAACCTGCGGATCAATCCGCCCCGGCTCAGCCTTCGCAGGATGACGCGGCACAAAGTGCAGGCGGCAATGTTCAACGGGATGATGTGCTCGTCATGTCAGCATCCAGCGAAATACGCCGTGTACGGCGCAAAAAGCGCCGGGCATCCACTGACGTGATCCCCATGGGCGAAGTTGTCATGGGCGAGGTGGAGATCGCGTCGATGGTCGATCCTGTCAAGCGTCCCAAGTACAGCAAGATTCCGACCCTTACCTCTACCGGGGGGTTCGTGATTGAAGACGCTTCTCTGCTTGAGGACGCTTTGCCCGTGCTCACAGGCGCGGGGGAGTCTGACGACGAGCTGGAAAGCGTTCAAAGGGCAGGGAGCGGACAGACAGAAGAAACCGTGCACGATCAGGAGCGAAGTGAGCTTCTGGATATGCATGAAGACAATGAAGACTGGTTTTCAGAGGGAGCAGCACCAAAACGCTCAAAGGTCAAGAGGGGCCTTATCATCACCATCTGTATTCTTTCGCTGGGAATTGTGGGTGGCGTGGCCGCCCACATCTGGCAGAGAACTTCGCCGGCGGACACCCAAACGCACGAGCAGAACAACAACGGCACTGACGCCATGATTCAGGCGTTTTATGCGCACCTCGAAAAAGCCACCCCGGAATCCCGGGCCATGGCCTTTGATCTCCTCAATCAGCTCAGACAAAGCGACATTGAACGAGAGCAGTTGCGGGAATGTGGCAAGGCTTTTCTGGATGCAATGGCGCAACAGGCCTCCGTTCTCAGGGAACTGGCGAAATCCCACACTGCCTTTCCAGACCCGGGGCCTCTCTTCGATGAAAACCTGCTGGCACGTACAGCCGAGTGTTTGGCCGGCATTGAAGAGACAGACCCAGAAGCTGAAGCCAGGCAAACGGCATGTGAGTCAGAAACAGGACAAGCCAGCATGCTGGCACTTGCGGATACCACCGCCTGGCTCAAAGCCATGCGCACCGATATGGAAACATCGTTGGAAAGCTGGCAGGCTCTCCACGACATCTACTCGAAAATCAGCCGCGTAAACCGTCACCATAACCCCGAAGTATCCGGGATGCTCGAAACTTCCAGCCACGAACAAACAGCGCTCACTGCCAGATTGCAGGCTGTCGATACCTGGCTCATTGCAAACAGCGCAATGCCGCCCGGAGACAAGGATAATCCAATCGCTGTCGCGCTGGTTCAAGAGCCCACTGAGGATCTGGCGGAAGACATCCTGGTCGTTCATGACGATCCGCCCCCGCCCATGGTGCAGCCTGACAAACCATCCACCAATATCGCACCAGAGCCCACGCTGATCGCTCAGGCTGCCGCGCCTGTCAACAGACCAACGACCGATCCGGCAATCGCCAGAACAAATGCCGCCGCTCCACCAGGTACCACACCCCCGACACCACAAACGCCCACGACTGCTCAAAATTCTGCCGCTTCGGAACCACCCGCTCAGGTCATCCGACTCGTTGGAGATCCTCCCCCTTCCCAGGCGACAGCTCAGGTCATCCGACTCGTTGGGGATCCCCCCCCCTCTCAAGCACCCGAAAAGGCACCTGCCCCTGTCCAGCGTGTCGTCCTTGAGGATGTCCCAGCACCCAAGAAGCCGGCAACAGCCGACACCGAGCCTAAAAAACCGGCAACGGCCGATGCCGCTGTACCAACAGGAAAACTCATGGCCGATGCCCAAACAGCCATGAGAGCCAACGACTTCTCACTGGCAGTCACACTCCTGGAACAAGCGGTAAAGCAGGAACCCAATAATGGCAAAGCCTGGTTTGCCCTGGCCAGAGCCAGAGATGGCCAAAACAACCTCACAGAAGCCATTTCGAGTGCGGTCAAGGCATGTTCGCTTTGGAATCATGCAAGCTGCCATGTTTACCTTGGTGATCTGTACAGTAAGTCGAATCAGAAGGACAATGCGCGTCAGAGCTACGAAAAAGCCAAAGCATTGGGAGGCAATGCAGACACCATTGATGCGAAAATTCTTGGATTATAAATTATGAAAGCGAAAATCCGTCTGTTTGCGGTGTCTTGCCTGATGCCGCTCTGTCTCCTGGGGTGCGATCGCAAAGCTTCGAATGCTGCCGCCACGACAGAAAGCCTGGACATCGTCAATGCGGCCTCTCAGGGCCGTTTCCCATCGGCTGGTTCCGCTGTCGATGCTAAAGATGTCTCCAAAAGTATTCGGCTGGATGTCTCCACCTACTTCCCCATTTGGAGTGATAACGTTGCCGCCACTTTCGATGTCGTCATCACCAACACCACGCAGGCATTTGTCTCCGCGCGGCTGATACCAAAAGTTGTGATCTTCGATGAACAGCAAAAC
>WQTY01000183.1 GCA_009786045.1 Pseudomonadota bacterium
CGCCCGACCGATAGCCGCGCAGGGGGAGACTTCCCCCACCCCAAAATTAATCACGAGAGCATATGTCGCGCGGTGCTGATCAAGGATGGACGCGCAGGAGAGAGCACATGGATTCGAATGAAGATAAAAGCCGCAGGAAAGAATCGGCAAAAAGCGACAAAGCTGCCAGTGACAGCGTCTATGCGGTGTCCGACGACAAGTTGCAGCCGGGATTGCGCGAAGTTCCAGTGTTTTCGACGGCCGATTTTGTGCTGTTTCCCGGCATTGCCGTCATTGTTCCCGTGCGGGATGCAGCCCAGGAACAGGCAGTTCAGCGCGCCATGAAAGAGCGGCAGGAAATTCTGGTCGCCTACAGAGAAGCGGAAATGCTGGCGGAGCCGAAGGATGACAAGGCAAAGCGCCTGGAACATGCCGAGGTGGGAACACTGGCGCGCATTATGAAGCTTAACAAGCTGCCTGAGGGGAAATTTCAGGTGACGCTTCGGGGCGTGAGCCGGCTGGGGATCGATGATATTGAGGCCGACGAGACGTATCGCGTGCAGCGGGCCCAGACATCGGCACTTCGCGAAAAGCCGCTGGCGATCATGGGAGAGGAAGTTTATCGGGACCAGGCGCTGCTTCGCAGCATGCGGCAAATTGCCCGTCAA
This sequence comes from Pseudomonadota bacterium, assembly GCA_009786045.1. Taxonomy (GTDB): domain Bacteria; phylum Myxococcota_A; class Bradymonadia; order UBA4248; family UBA4248; genus WQTY01. The sequence continues at coordinate 648 of WQTY01000183.1, forward strand.
TTTTTCGAACACCACCCTCCCCAGGGCGGTCAGGATCTGATCCGCATTATTGAGAATACGTCGACATCCCCAGGAATGCTGGCTGATCTGCTGGCCAATCAAATCGACATGCCGGTGCGGGATCGCCTGCGCATACTGCTGGCACTCAGCCTCAGTGAGCGCATCGAAATCATGACCGATCTGCTGGTGGAGCAGGTCCAGGTCGAACGGCTCATTGCCGAAATCTCGCAGAAAGTGCGCAACGACATGGACAAGCAACAGCGAGAGTATTTCCTGCGCCAGCAGATACGCGCCATTCGTGAGCAGCTGGGAGAGACGAACGATCCCTCGACCGATTTGGATGAACTTCGAGAAAAGGTGCAGGTTCTGGATGCCGGAGAAGAGGTCAGGACGTTCTGTATGAAACAGCTCAGGCGTCTGTCGCAGATGCAGCCTTCGAGTGCGGAATACGGCGTGGCTCGAACGCATTTGGAAGTTTTGCTCGACATTCCGTGGAAAAAATTCAGCGAGGATCATCTGAACATTGCCGAAGCAAGGCGGATTTTAGATGCCGATCATTATGATCTGCAGGATGTTAAGGAACGCATTCTGGAGCATTTGGCAGTTTTGGCACTGAAGAAAGATCTGAAGGCGCCTATTTTATGTCTTTATGGACCGCCTGGCGTTGGCAAGACGAGTCTTGGAAAGAGCGTGGCCCGGGCACTTGGGCGTCAATTTTACCGCATCAGCCTGGGCGGCGTACATGATGAAAGTGAGATCCGGGGGCATCGCCGCACGTATGTGGCGAGCATGCCGGGGCGGATTGTCCAGGCCCTGAGGCGCGTTCAGACGATGAATCCGGTGCTCATGCTGGATGAAATTGACAAAATCGGCAGCGACATGCGGGGTGATCCTTCCAATGCACTGCTGGAGGTTTTGGATCCCGAGCAAAACTTTGCCTTCAGTGACAATTACGTAGAAGTGCCTGTAGATTTGAGCCAGGTTCTGTTCATGACAACGGCCAACAATCTTGAAACCATCCCGGCACCGCTCAGGGATCGCATGGAGATCATCGAGATTTCCGGCTACACGCATTATGACAAGCGCGAAATTGCAACAAAATTTCTCATACCAAAACTGCTGGCGGCGCATGGTCTTCTGAAATCCCATCTGACGCTGACGCCCGAAGCTCTGGATATGATCATATCAAACCATACGCGCGAAGCTGGCGTGCGGCAGCTTGAGCAGAGACTTGCCAAGATTTGCCGTAAGGTCGCCACGCGAGTGGCCGAAGCCAGGAGTGAGGGCAAGCGCCGGGTGCGCGTGACGGTAACGCCGCGCAATCTGGAAGATTTCGTCGGCAAACGCCGGTACGAGTTTGAGGTGGCGGACAGGGTGGCTGTGCCCGGTGTGGCAACGGGCCTTGCCTGGACACCGGCAGGAGGCGATATCCTGTTTATTGAGGCAGGATCCATGTCGGGGCGCGGCGAACTCGTTATCACGGGCAAACTGGGCGACGTGATGCAGGAGAGCGTGAAAACAGCGCTGACGCTCATACGGACGAAAGCCGACAAACTCGGGCTCAAAGAGGATGCCTGGGCACAAAAAGATTTGCACATCCACGTGCCTGCGGGCGCCATCCCAAAGGATGGTCCTTCGGCCGGAGTCGCCATTTTCTGTGCCATGCTGAGCCTGTTTAAGCACACCCCCATTGTTTCGACGCTGGCGATGACGGGAGAGATCTCGCTGCGCGGGCACGTATTGGCCGTCGGCGGCATTAAGGAAAAGGTGCTGGGCGCCCATCGGGCGGGCATCAAAACGGTCATCCTGCCAGCACGAAACCAGCGAGATCTGGATGAAATCGATGCCACCGTGCGGCGCGATATGACTTTTCATTGTGTGTCGACTATCGACGAAGTCATCGCCATCGTCTTTGGCGCCTGAGCGTTTTTATTTTTATGCGGGGGAACGCGTTCCCCCGCACCCCCTGCGATACTTCGTATCGCTTGTGGGTGAAGTGGCAAACTGCATCGTTTGTGGCCACATACCCCGCACTGCAAGCGAAAGACAAGCAACGCCCTGCGCAAGGAAACATGGCTGAAAACGCTCTAAGCATTGCTGGCGTGATAAATCGCGCCCCTGCCATTCACGCGGATTGTGAAAGGCTGCACAAAATGTTACCTTCAGCACATAAGTTCTTGCATGGCGGCATTCAAATGCCGGCGGCATAAGGTCTTTGTTTACCCTGGAGGGCGTGTGAAGATGAAAAGCTTGGTGCCATTGATGTTGGGAACAGTGCTTGCGGCAGGGCTGGCGGGATGCGGTCATAATGACTATGTATGCGACGATGAGACGTTTGTAAAACGCTGTCTGGATGCCACCTATCTTGAAATTTGCACCCATGGCGAACTTGCACGGTATCGATGCAATGCAAAAGAGGAATGCATAGACGCCGAAAGCGGTGGGTATTGCAGGGAAAAAAGCCAATCGCAATGACAAAGGCATGGTATTCATGGAGTTTATGTGATGCGCTCGTTTCTCAAACCGGCGCTGCATATTCTCCATAGTCGCCAAAGGCTCAGGCACAGTCTTCAGTAGCAATCCAACAGGGCAAATCTGCACACGCCTGCCCGCATGGTTTTAGTATGCCGCGCCACACTTTGGCCACCATAACCACAAGCGATACGTTGCAGGGGCAGATAATATCTGCCCGGCAGGGGGTGTGTGGGAACTTGTTCCCACGCATAAAAAAGAAAACTGAAAACCCTCCAAAACCCCAGGAACAGCGTATGATTTCAAGTACACGCATAAACTGAAAAGAAAGAAATCATGAGGCGCAAATAAAATATTCTTGCATTCGTCTATTTAGCAGAGTTAGACAGGGAATGTGGTGCTCAGATTTTAAGGTTGCTGTGGTGTTTAGCCAAATAGCTGAAATGAGGAGGGATATGTTTATGATGGACGTTACCAAGGCGCTGAAAACTGCGAAACAAAAGCTGGAAGAGATTGAAATTGAACGCAGAAAGACGCAGAAAATAGTCGAAATACTCGAAAATGCCGATGCGGAGATGATGGGGATCCTGGCGTCAATGTTTACAGCAACGGAAGCGCCCGCGAAGCGTGGACGCAAACGTGCAGCGGAATCAGACAAAGCGGAAGCCGCAATCATTAACGCCGAGATCCAGGAAGTTGCTGTGCCGCGCCGCGGCCGCCGCCCCAAACAGGCCAAAACCGGCGAAATCGTAAAGAGAGGCCGCAAACAGGGATCGGGACGGCGTTACCCACGCATATTGGAAGATGATCTTCGCATCGCCGTCGTAAACATGCTGACCGTGGCCGGAGAATCGCTTTCTGCAAAAGAAATCATTGGAAAACTCGTCGAGTCTGAGGAATTCTCGGCACACGAGAAGAATAAGTCCTTTAGCACGCGCGTCTATTCCATGCTTGGCGACTGGAGCGAGCAGGGCACGATTCGCAAGGTTTCCCGCGGCGTTTATCAGGCACCTTAAGTAAACACTGTCGAAATCGCATTTTCTTTGTCAGTTTCCTCGTGAGCTCTGCGCATGGCGTCAACGAGAACGCTAAAACATCGTGGAGCTGGCTATTCCTGGAATAGCCAAAACAATATCTGTGTTTGGGCCCGTACTCATAACTTTATAAGGAGAACAGAATGGGACATTTGTACAGCATGGCAAGTGAGGTAGCTGCGCGAATTCAGAAGATTTGTGACCGGAAAGTTGATCTCTGCGTCATACTCGGTTCCGGTTTGGGCGCGTTTGTCGACTGTCTTGAGGATAAAGTCGTTATCCCCTATTCCGACATTGAGGGTTTCCCTCGCTCTGGCGTTCATGGCCATGCCGGCAACCTCGTCTTTGGCCGCCTTCATGGCCAGGATCTCGTGGTGATGCAGGGGCGGATTCACTATTATGAGTGCGGCGACATCAAGCTCGTGACATTGCCCGTGCGCATTCTGCACTGCCTCGGATGCACGCGCATGATCGTCACCAATGCAGCCGGTGCGGCCAATGCCGCCTTCGACGCAGGCGAGCTCATGCTGATCACCGATCACATCAACTTTATGCAGGCTTCAAGCCCGCTCGTCGGCGAAAACGACGACCGCTTTGGCCCTCGATTCCCCGACATGAGCGAAGCCTACAATAAGGTAATGAGCGAGGCGTTGCGTCAATCGGCAAAAGATCTCGGCATCAAGCTTCAGGAAGGCGTCTACTGCGCATTCCACGGCCCCGAGTATGAAACCCCCGCCGAGGTTCGGCTTGCTCAGGTTCTGGGCGCCGATGCCGTTGGCATGTCGACCGTGCCGGAAGTTCTCGTCGCCAATCACATGGGGATGAAAGTTGCCGGCATCTCATGCCTGACCAACAAAGCAGCCGGTCTCTCCGAGAGCAAACTGTCCCATGACGAAGTCATGGAAACAGGCCGTCAGGCAGCAGCAGATTTTGTCAAACTCCTGGCCGAAGGCATTCGCCGCTTCCAGTAGAACGGCAACCATTGGGCAGACACATAGGTCTGCCCCTGCGGATTTTGTGAAAGGGGGCAGTGCCCCCTTCGCCGCTATCGGCTGTCGGGCGACCGGGACAGTCGCCCCTACAGGCTGACGGCAGGGTCGCGGCGTCGAAATGGTACAGATTCCAGGAAGCAAGGAGGCGTGGAAGGGAGCGTACTTCGTACGTGACCGA
>WQTY01000184.1 GCA_009786045.1 Pseudomonadota bacterium
CCTCCTGGTCATCGCCTCCTCCTGGTTCATCGCCTCCTCCTGGTTCATCGCCTCCTCCTGGTTCATCGCCTCCTCCTGGTTCATCGCCTCCTGGCTTGTTGCCTTCAACCGGGGGGCGAGTGGCATCGTTTTTTTCTGTACAGCTCCATGTTGCAAAGAGAGTCAGAATCACCCACAGAACGCGTTTGCTTTTCATAGCGATTTTTCCTTAACAAAGAGCCTATGGCCAAATGACAATATTCATTAACTCAATGACATATCCCACGGACTGAAAATCGAACGACATATAGTCATAATTATCGGGTGTTTCCAACGGAGCGAAAGGTGTAACGCCTGCATTGCCAGCCTGCGTCCAGGCAGGTGGCCGACCTGTGCTTGGTGCGCCGGGTGTTGCATCTTTTTCGTGATTATCGAAGTAGCAGAAGTTATTTTGTGTCGTCCTGTATGGATTTGCCATGGTGCTGTGTCCGCATTGCCAATCACAACTTCCGCCCTGACAGCCATGATATTCGTCTCGAAGGCAGAAATATTTATGCCCAAATTCATGTGAAAGGCACCTGGGACTATCCCAGCAACCATGCATCATCTGTAGATCCAAGGCTTCAGCTTTGTGTGAAAAATGTCACACCACCAGCGCCTGGGAGGGGGATTTGTTTTTCCTGCCCTCTGCTGCTTTGCCACCTCAAATAGCAACGAGTTTTTCGAGCGATTGTCCTGAAAATCTGATGCTAAAAAGATGGATTGTGTGAGGTGATTATGGCAAAATAAATCCGTTGTCGCTTTTTTATTCTGGCTGATGGCAGGGCAAGTGCCCCTCGGCCGTTTTCTTTTGGGAGGGATGCTATGAATAAGTTGCTTAAACTGTCGATGATTGCTGCCATGGCCATAGCGGTAACAGCTTGCGGCGATGACAAGGATAACTCGGCCAAGTGCACCAGCAATGCAAAACAATGCAACAAAGGCGTTCCCGAATTGTGCGTGAACGGTGAGTGGAAAGCACAAGCCGCCTGTACAGATGGCAAAACCTGCCATCATGGCGAGTGTGTGAGCTGCACCAACGATGCGAAGCAGTGCAGCGTGACGGGCATTCCCCAGCTGTGTACGGGTGGCGTATGGGTTGATCAGACAGCCTGTACGGGGGAGCAAAGCTGCCATCATGGCGAGTGCGTGGGCGGCAGCGAAAGCTGCATCAACGATGCGAAGCAGTGCAGCACGACGGGCATTCCCCAGCTGTGTACGGGTGGCACGTGGGTTGATCAGACAGCCTGTACAGATGGCAAAAGCTGCCATCATGGCGAGTGCGTGGGCGGTAGCGAAACCTGCACCAACGACGAGAGGAAATGTAAGGATTCGACCACGCCTCAGTTGTGTTCTGGCGGCGCATGGGTTGATCAGGCAGCCTGTACGGGGGGGCAAAGCTGCCATAATGGCGAGTGTACTGGCGGCAGCGAAACCTGCGCCAACGACGAGAAGAAATGCAAAGATTCGACCACGCCTCAGTTGTGCACGGGCGGCGTGTGGGTGGATCAAACCGCTTGCTCGCTCGGACAAACTTGTACCGGTGCGGGTGTGTGTCGTGCCCCTGAGGTTGGTGATCCATGCAACAGGGAAACTTTCAAAGAGCGGTGCATGAATAACGCTGCTTATTACTGTTACGGCGGCAAGGTAGAAGCATGGGATTGCGTTGAGAATGCGGAGGTGGAAGGACAAGAAGATGGAAGGTGCATCGAAGACGGCACTGCCTGGTGCGCCTGGCTGGATGCGGATTGGTATTGTAACGAAGATGGCGAAGTAAGGATCGAGAACGAGTACGAGGAGATTTGCAAAGACTTCTCAGAGTATGGCACAATTTACTTTGACTCGTGCCACGAGATTGAGGGTGAGATGTATATCGTTGTAGATCGTTGGGCCGACAGTGTCTGCCATTATGGCGAGGTCGCGTTTTGCGTGAGTGACGATGAGATGGACTGGGTTTCGTGTGATGAATGTGCTTTCGATGGGACAAAAGCCATGTGCATCTGACGATAACGCTTCTGGCATGTGATCCTGTCTCTCACAAGCAATGCTGCAGGGGCGTAGCAGGCTGCGCCCGTACAAAATGCTGCTCTCCCCCGGAGCCCAGAGGATCGGCAATCCATGTTGTATGCTTTTGCGTAATGTGCCATGGTTGCCTGGTCGATTTTCATCGTATCGCATTGCATTGCACATCGTGCAGCCTGTCATCCATTTGGGAGTTTTTTATGTCAACCTGTCGAAGCGAACACGATTTCCTTGGCCCTTGCAACGTACCGTCTGGGGCGCTTTATGGCGTCCACACGGTACGCAGCCTTGAGAACTTTCCTCTGACGCACCGGCGTGTTCACCCTGCGTGGGTGCATGCCATGGGTGAAGTGAAGCTGGCCTGTGCCAAAACGTCGTATGCGCTTGGGGCATGGGCTGACGATGCCGCCAAGGCAGAGGCGATTATCGAAGCCTGTCTTGATGTTTCCAAAGGGATGCTGGATGCGGAGGTGGTGGTCGATGCGCTTCAGGGTGGGGCGGGGACATCGCTCAATATGAATGTCAACGAGGTCATCGCCAATCGGGCGCTTCAGATATTGGGCGAGCCATTGGGAAGCTATGCACGCGTTTCGCCGTTGGATGATATCAATTATCAGCAGTCGACGAATGATGTTTGCCCGACCGCCTTTAAGATTGCGCTGAGCAGGCAGATTGTAGCTTTCCTGCCGACGCTTAAGACGCTTGAGCAGGCGCTTCGCCGGCTTGGAGACCGCACCTGGGATGTCGTCAAAGTTGGCCGGACGCAGTATCAGGATGCCGTTCTGACGACCCTTGGGTTTGAGTTTAAGGCGTATGCCGAAGCGCTGGCGCGCGATTTTGTGCGCCTGAGCCGCGCGCGCAATGAGCTCCATAGCGTCAATCTCGGGGGCACAGCCATCGGCACCAGCGTCAGTGCCTCAAAACTTTACGTTCAGACTGTTGTCGGGATGCTGGCCGATGTGACACAGCTTCCGCTGCAGCAGAATCACGACCTCATCGACGGCACACAAAATCTCGACATCTTTGCCTACGTCAGCGGGATTTTCAAAGCCCTGGCCGTGTCCCTGCTCAAGATCTCGACCGACCTGCGTTTCATGTCTTCGGGCCCCGTGGCTGGCATCGGTGAAATTTCCCTTCCGCCCCGGCAGGCCGGAAGCTCGATCATGCCAGGAAAAGTCAATCCGGTGATTCCAGAAGCCATGGCGCAAATCTGCATGCTGGTTATTGGCCATGATGCCAGCATTACCTATGCGACGAGCCAGGGAAACCTCGAACTTAATGCCTTTTTGCCCCTCGTGGCAGACTGCATGCTGGGGGATCTGGACAGGCTCGCGGCAGCCTGCCACATGTTCACCACCCACTGCATCCAGGGCATCGTCGCGCATCCAGACAAGTGCAAAGCAGGCCTCGCTTCTTCAACGGCGCTCATCACAGCCATGGTCGATCGCATCGGCTATGACCGCGCCTGCCAGCTTGGACTCGACGCCGTGGCAGAAGGCATTTCAATCCGCGACAAATTGATCCAGAGCGGCCTGGTGACAGAAGCCGAAATCGACAGCTTCACCAGTGCAAAGGCCGTCCAGGCCACTATGGCCGATAAAGCTCGCAGCGGCGCACTTCCAAAATGCTGAGTTTTTTTGTGGAGGAGCATTGCTCCCCCACACCCCTTGCACGCCTCCCCTAGGGGGGAGGTGGCGGCAAAGCTGACGGAGGGGTGCGCGTATCGCTTGTGGGTGAAGTTGCCAGATGCATCGTTTGGGCGAAAATTATCGCAATTTGTGACGGATTTTCATCTGCGAAGGCGAGAGAATCCTGGAGATCGACGCTGGTGGTTGTCCACGTATCACGTAGGGGCGACCGTCCCGGTCGCCCGGCGCCCAACGAACGAATATTGAATTGTTGCGCGAAGAGGATTAGAACTCAATGTCGCTGCGGCTGTCCCCACCTGTAAGCAATGCAGAGGTTTAGGATTAGCCACAGAAGCAGCAGTATTTAGTTCGAAGGTGACGATTACTTTCCCCTCCCAAAGCAATGCGCAAGCATTGCAGGGGGTGCGGGGGAGCAGGCTCCCCCGCGTAAAAAATGACAGGTAATGTGATATGAAAATTTTTCCCAAGGCCAAGGCGGCTGCAATTTTGGGCGGGTTTGTTTCGATGGTTTTTGCCGTCAGTGCGTGGGCGCAGGATGGGGCAGGAAAGCTGCCCGATGGCAGTGCCATTTTGCCCTGTGTTACCCCCATTGAGGGTATGGCCTGCATTCCCGGCGGAAAGTTTATCCGTGGCATGGATGGCGACCCTCATGCCAAGTGCGATCAGGAGAGCTACAACAAAAAAGGCGTTGCCAATACGTTCCCTGCGGCGGAAATCTGGATGCAGACCTATTATATGGATAAGACGGAAGTCACCACCGAAGCCTATCAGGCCTGTGTGAAGGAAAAGAAGTGTCCGAAATCGGGGCCCAGGTACACCGATTTCAGCCGGCCAAAGCAGCCGATCACGGGCATCAGCTGGTACGAAGCCAGGACATATTGCGAGAGCCAGGGCAAGCACCTGCCGACCGAGGCCGAGTGGGAGAAAGCCGCGCGAGGCGCAGAGGGCGATTTGTATCCCTGGGGTTCTGCGGCGGCAACGTGCGACAATGCCGTTGTTATGAACGCCTCGGGGCGCTCGTGCGGCATCACGAAAAAGGGCAATGGCCCCGAGAAGGGACGTGTCCTGGAAGTTTGCTCGCGGCCGGCCTCGCGTTACGGGCTCTGCGACATGATTGGCAATGCCGAGGAGTGGGTGGCAGACTGGTATACGGATAATTACGAGGTCTGCGGTGCAGACTGCCTGGGCATTGATCCCAAAGGGCCGTGCGCCGGAAGCGCCGACAAAACCTGCAACAAGCTTCGGTATAAAGTCGTTCGGGGCGGATCCTGGTATTGGCCGGCCGTTCACGCCACAGGCATACACCGGCGTTCGCATGTTCCCAGCAACGACCCCTATCACCACTTTGGATTCCGATGTGCCGCCACCGCCGCCGAGATGCAGGCGCTGACAGCGGGAAAAGCTGCTGCAAAGTGATAAGCGTCGGGGGAGGTGTGTCGCGCTCTGTTTGCCTGGGCAAATACGAGCGCGGCGCAAGCTATCTGGCCGTTGGCCAGATACGCTTGCGCACATTTTGGGGGGGCGGATGCGTGCGCACAAGGCAGCATGGTGCAAAAAATGGGGCAAGCGGGGCGTTGCGGGGCCGGCGACTGAGGCCCCGCTCTTGGGGG
>WQTY01000185.1 GCA_009786045.1 Pseudomonadota bacterium
TGAGTTGTCCACAGGGGGTGTGGAGAAATGGGGGGCGGGCCGTTCTTATCAGGCAGGTGAGGTTAGCGTTGATCTATGCGGTGTGCTCATGGAGGTATTGTCTAAAACCTTGAATTATCTTGGTTAATGCAAAATAGTCTTGACATGAAGCGTGATGGAATTTTGTGCGTATGTGTGGAGAAAGTTGTGGGTCAGGCTGTGGATAACTTGTGAAGTACCGTTTGCCATGGTGGGTGCGCAGCTGGTTGGCAGTACTATCCTTTGTCAGGTGGGGGAATGGGGGATGATGTGGCATGTTGTGGATACATTATCCAAAGTGAGGCAGGGGTAAGGTTTGCTGGCGCAGATTTGGGCAGGGCATGGAGACGTTGAAAGAGAGGGTGTGGATCGAAGTCGATGGTTGAGGGCAGTGAGAGAAATTTTTCGAGTTGTGGGTAGAGTCCAAGGGCCAGTGTGATCTTGGGGAGGTCACTGAGGCGTTGTGATGCATTGGGGAGATGGATCCACTTCTTGAGTGCTGTCCAGATGTCTTTAAGTACTTTTCGCGTGCCTGGGGACATTTTTTCGAAAGCCGAAGCAATGGGCATATCTTTGATATGGGTGAAGCCGGCATGTATGGCGATATTGGGGTGGACGGGAAGCCAGTGGCCGTGAATTTCGACACACAGGCATGGGAGCTGTGCGATGGTAAATGTCATGGCGTTCAGTGCTTCTGGACGTTTTGGTGTGTTGGTGACCCAGTCTGCCTGCTGAATTTGTCGCTGTTTGAGGATGTGCTTTCGTTTGTCGAAGTGTTTCTGCATAGCATTTGACAGTAATCGTGGGCACATGTTGATGATTTGTACATCGTGTGAAGTCTGATGAAGGCGCAGGAGCCTTCCTTCGCGTTGTTTGAGGATCGTTGGATTGTATGGATGGTCGAAATGTATCAGGACGCTTGCTCGCTGTAAATTGTGCCCACTGGCCATGACATCGGTACAGATGAGGATTTGCGCGGGGGGAATGGGTGTGTGTGTCGTGGCATTGGGATCGAACATGGCATGTATGAGTCCACGAGATGCAGGAAGGCTGGCGTAGTGGCAGTCGGAGGCTGTGATGAGTGCGATCTTTCGAGTTTTGGCGAGGTGTTTTGCGAGATATCGAGCCGTATCTGCAAATTGTGTGAAAATGATGGTTTGTTGTTCATTGGGAATGGTGTCGATGAAGCGCTGGAGGGTTTTGATTTTTTCGTCATTGCGACAGATTTCCTGCAGAAGTTGCAGTGCATTTTGAATCTGTGCATTGAGGTGATTCAGGTGTTGTTTGAGGCATCGTGAGGATTTTACAGATTTTGGGTACATGAAGGGCAGTGGGTATTGGGCACCGTCTGTCCCAAAGAGGCATTGGTATTCGCGTCTGGAGAGCGGTCGCATGCTGCCATGTTTCATACACGACGCGTAGTAGCGCTCCAGGCGTTTCATTGTTGCGTAGCAGGCGCTTGGGTGGCTGAGCAGTCTGTCGATGATCAGACTGGGAAGCAGGCTGGAGGTTGAGTCGTCATCATTGCCCTTAAAGACGAGCCAATTGGCATGTTGTGCGATGCGTGCGAGCGCCTCGCACGATGCGGCTGGCTCAATGGGGTAGGGCAGGGTGCTGTGTCTGGCCTGAACTGAACATGTTGGCAATGGGCATGCGTAGGCTTGTGGTGTGATGGCGCGTGCGTAATCGCGCAGCCATGGTGAATGAATGAGGTTGGCATCAGAAGGGTAGCCGCACAGCCGCATGAGCGTATGGAGATCTTTGAGGCAGAGCGACACAGGGGTTGCCGTAATGAGGCACAGGTATTGGTTGGAGGCGATTTGTGCGAGCTGTGCAGTGCGTTTTGTGGATGGGTTTTTGAAACCATGTGCCTCGTCGACGAGAACGAGTGTGGCGTCAGGCATGAGTGTGGGGTTGTGTCCAAGGCTGAGGCATTGGAAAGAGCATGTGGTGGGGTGGATGTGGAAAGCTTTGAGAGCAGCAGTCCACATTGGGATGAGGTGTGTTGGTGCAATGAGCAGGGTGTGGTGAGTGATTTTTCTCTTTTCCAGGATGGCGGCAAGTGCAGAGGCGATGTAGGTTTTTCCGCTGCCGGTTTCTTCGCAGAGCAGGAGCGCACGTCGTGCTTCGATGATGCGTATGGCATGTGACAGGCAGATTTGTTGAGGGGGTGTGAGTTTGGGCAGGGCGTTTAGTTCTGGCGGGATGGAAGGTTCGAGGGCGAAGCGGCAGACCTGATATGGGGGGGCATGGTGCTGTGCTGGCATCGGTTGTGTGTTTGTGGTCATCAGTGTGTGATGGCGTTGGCATAGAGGCATCGCTGGATGAGGGTATCCAGGCGCGCCTGGTTCTTTTGCAGCCTTGAGGGGGATGGGCGGTCGTGGCATGCTCTGGAGAGCTGAATGATCTGCTCGACATCTCCCTGGGCAGAATGCCGATGAAAGGGCCATGGAATTTGTCCAATGAGCCATGCGAAATATCGTCGATAGTCGTTTTGGGCATGTTCAGCGCGCAGCCGGCAGAACTCTCGAATGGGTTTGGCGTTGAGATAGGCCGAGAGGAGGTAGCCTTCGTCTTCGGACTGGACGGGGATGTAATAGACTGTATTCAGAGGCATGACCGAGGGGTCAGGGATAAAGCATGCGGTAAGGTCACAGGCGATGTCGCGCCAGACAACTTTTGGTTTAAAGAGATACGGACTGACCCCAAAGAGTGCGTAGTACGGTTTTGTTCCCAAGCCAGCTCGCTGGGNGAGCCGTTGCTTGTGCGTTTCGAGCCAGGCCAGCACGTGAGGATGGAGAGGACGCATTTTTGAGAGGTTTTCGTGGTCGTGCGTGAACAGGATCGCCTCTTTGGGGGAGAAAGCATAGGGGGCGATGTTGGCGCCGCGAAGTGCAGTCATGAGGTAGGGTAAGGCGTGTGGGGCGAGTCGTGGATCGCGATGGCATGGTGCCAGGTGCTGGGCCTGATCGGAGGAGGGCTTGAGGACGAAGAGATCGTTTGCGCCTGTGCAGATGCCACGTTTGATGGTGAAGTGGCTGCTGAGGGTATTGGGGATGGCAAGGAACGACTTTTCTTCGGGCGTTGGGGCAGAAAGATCAAGGCGGCAGGTTTCGTGTGGAAGGAGGCAGGCGTTTTGTGATCTCTGAGCTGCGTCGATGCGCTGCAGTATGAGGTCTGCGGGATAGGTGGCGGCAGCGAAGGTGTTTTCTTTGGAATCGGCCCAATCTCTGGATTCCAGAATGGATGCCTGTGCGGCAATAAACTTTCGAAAACTGCCGTAGCTTGGCGCAGCGAAGAGCTTGTTGGGCAGGAGCATGGCCATGATGCCACCTGGTTTGAGGCATTGGATGGATTTTTCGACAAACAGGGCGCTGATGTCGGTGGCTTGCGCCTTGAAGTCTTTGGTTTTGGGTGCAGAGGCGGTTTTGTAGAGCACTTTGAGGATATTCTGTTCTTGGGTCGAACAGTTGTGCAGGGAAAACCAGGGGGGATTGCCAAGGATGATGTCGAATCCGCCCTGAGCCATGATTTCGGCATAATGGATGTCGAAGGCAAATGAGGTTGGGGCATTTGCCTGTTGCCCCTCCTGGAGTTGGCGCAAGTGTTGTTGCAGTGTGGAGAGTTTTTTTCGAAGTGCAAATGGCAGGGATGCGGTTTTTCCGAAGAGGTCTTTTTGTGCTGCCAGGTTTTGCAGATCCTGGATGTCGTGATGACATTTTTGCATAAGGTTTTGGGTGAGCTGTTGTTCGCGCTGCCGGGTGAGGCGATCAATTTGTGCGGCCAGCCTTCGTTTTGCGACGGCATTGGCGAGTCCGTAGCGTTGAACGAGATTGGCAGCTTTGGGATCGTGTTTGGGAGTGTTGATGCCAAGGACACAGGCATATTGCGAGAGATCGATGAGCGTGTGGCCACAGCGGATATTGAGATCCAGGTTGGGCAGGGGAGGGAGCAGTTCGTCTTCGCGGTAAAACCTGGTGGTGGCCAGCCATAGCCTGAGTTCACAGATCCTGTTGGCCTGTTCGAGGATATCGATGCCGTAGAGGTTATGCAGGAGGATGTGCCTTGCGAGAATGCCGGGGTGCTCCTCTTTTCCCATATGCGTGATCAGAGCACGTCTTGTGGCATGCAGGAGATGAAAAGCTCCCTGAAGGAAGGCGCCGCTTCCGGCGGCCGGGTCGAGAATTTTTATATGCTGCAGGGCATTGTCGAGCATCTCGGCATCGTGAGGTGTCATGTGGGTGGTGTTTGGATGTTCGAGGAAGCGCTGAATGGTCTTGGGGCAGACGTCAGTTTTTTGCGCTAGCCAGTGTTTGAAGGCTCGGGAGACGATATTTTTGACGAGATTCATCGGCGTGTAGAAGGAGCCCGTTTTGGCGCGTTTTTCACGATCCATCAGGGATTCGAAGACGTGACCCAACATCATGGGGTCGAGCCTGTCGGAGGAGGTGCATTCTTTGGTTGAGAAGGTGTAGTGCTGGAAGCAGCGAATCAGAATGTCATGCAGGATGTCGTTGGGGACGTCGAGCTGTGGATTTTGCGCCTCAAGGTGGGTGGGCTGGAAGAGACCGCCGTTGAGGAAGGGTATTTTTCCAAAGGCTTTGGCTCTTGAAGCGCGGCGCCGAGGGGGGAGGTTGAGTGTGCCGAAGAAGAAGGGGCGGATGAAGTGCTGGTAGATACTTCGTTGTTCGGCGCGGGTGCGAGCAGCTTCTTCGAGGATGAAATTTGGGCGCAGGTCGAGGCGATGCTGCTGGGCCAGAAAGGCGAGGAACAGGAGCCTGAGGAGCGTATCGAGTGCGAGGATTTGCCGTGTTTGGGGTGTGGTGTTGGGGGGAAGATTTTGCCAGGCCTGGGAGAGTTTTCTTTGTGCTTTTTTGAAATCGGAGACGAACTTTGATTCGAGGCGTTTTTTCCCGAAGTGAATTTCGATGCGCAGCAGGAGCTCAAGAAATGTGCTGCAGGCTGTCAGTTTCCAGAAGTTGTTGCTCATCCAGTCGATGTCATGTGCCTGGATGAGGGTGTTGGTGATGGGGGAGTGTGCGAAGAGATCGAGGGTTTGCGGTTTGAGCAGGGCGATGAGTGCGTTTGAGGTGTTTTTGAGGAAAGTGTGCAGAAACTTAAGGCCTGGGGCGGGTGAGTTTTGATGCAAAGGGATGATGTAGAGGTCGGCAGCGTGTGTTTTCCATTGGGCTGCATCCTGGAAGGAGGCTTTCAGGGCGTGCAGTGAGGGGGATTCGTGGATGGGCGTGAGGTTGTT
>WQTY01000186.1 GCA_009786045.1 Pseudomonadota bacterium
CACAGTCATGGCGCCGACATCCTGATTGCCCTGAAACACGCAGCCGACACCATCGCACCGCTCTGGCTCGCCGCAGCATGCCTCCTGTTCGTCCTCTATCGCCTGGCCAGCCACCCCAAACAAAACCTGCAAGAGACCGGAAGACGCCTGGCCTCAATCCTCAATCCACCGCCAGGATCCGCTGCCTTCGATAAACGTCCCAGATGGCTCGCAGCAACCGGCATCATCGCCTTCCTCACGGTATTCGACTGGCGCTTCAACGCATTCTTCGCCCTCGCCTGCGCCTGCATCATCCTTTATGCCTGCCTCGAAATGCGAAATCTTCCCACACGCACAGACACACCACCCTGCACCACTCACAATACTTTCACACAATGGCTTGCGACCTCCTGGAGCCAGCTTATCATCTTCGCCCTTGCACTCAGCGCACTGCCCTCATTTCTCGACCCGCTCAAATCTTTCCTGATCACCCATGACCCAAGCCTGACCATCGCTGTCTTCGCCGGGCTCTCACTCCTCCTCCTCCTGGCACTCTTCTACAGCCAAACCCATATCCCGACCATCGCCATTGCCACGGCCATGGCCCTTATGATGTCATTGCCGGCCCCACCCATACCGCGCACCGTCATCGCCATGATCCTCGGCCTGGGGCTCTGCACTGTCTTCCGAAATGGCTACCACTCGCGGGGCGCCCAAGCCCTCGCCGCCAACGATGCGACTTTACGCCCTGCCATCCGCCGAATCCAAATCCTTGCGCCCTGCCTCATCATCGCTCTGGCCACCCTGCCAGCATGGCTTACCCCAGGCAACAAACTCAGCGATATGACCACCGTTCATAACCTCGCAACACCACCCGAAGACACTCACCTACACGACGCCGAACCAGGCAGCCATCTTCCCTTCAGCCTGCCGCTCGCCCTGTTCGCCACAGCCGGCATGGTGCTTATCTTCCGGCACGGCCCGCGCAAACTCGTCACCATGGCCCTGGGCAAACAGCCACACACACACGGTTAATGCTTTTTCGGGGGAACCCGTTCCCCCGAACCCCCTGCGATACTTCGTATCGCTTGCGGGTGAGGGTGACGTGTGCCACATTCTTCGCCATGAAAAAACGAGTGCACCCCTTCGGATTAAAATCGTTGCCCCTTGTGACGATGTTTCTGAGGGGGAAATCCCCTACGCCGCTATCGGCCGGAACGGCCGATACGCGTCTACCCCCAGCCGGAGTAGCCGGCCCCGCAACGCCCCGCTTGAACGCAATTCCAATCAGCGGCTAAAGAGTGAACGCACGAGCTCACGCTGCATGGCAGCGATGGCGCCGGTTTTGATGCGTTTCGGGCAAACGGCTTCGCACTCCCCCTCATTTGAGCATCCGCCAAAACCCTCGGCCATGAGCTGGTCTACCATGCGTGAGGCACGCATGCCGCGCTCTGGATGCCCCTGAGGCAAAGCCAGCAGCTGGGCAATCTTTGCACCGGCATACAGGTGGGCCGCCGCATTCGAGCAGGCAGCCACACAGGCCCCACAGCCAATGCATGCGGCATAGCTGAACGCTTCGTCCGCTTTTTTCTTTGGAATCAGAATGGCATGAGCGTCAGGCTGCTGGCCTGTCTTAATGCTGATATAACCACCCGCTTTGGCAACGCGCTCAAGGGAGGATTTATCAACCATGCAGTCTTTAATGATGGGAAGCGACTTCGCCCGGAACGGTTCGAGGGTAACCTGATCTTTTTCGGCAAAGTGATGTATATGCAGCTGGCAAGTCGTCGTACCCGATACCTGGCCATGGGGAACGCCATCGACCACAAGACCGCACATGCCACAAATGCCCTCGCGGCAATCCGAATCAAAAGCCACGGGATGCTCACCGCGGCGCACCAGAGATTCGTTCAGAGAATCGAGGCTGTCAAAAAGCGACATGTCGGGTGTCACCGACAGCTCGTAAGTCTCAAAATGGCCCTCATGTTGTGCGTCCGCCTGACGCCATATTCTGAATTTCATGCTATTCCCGTCACGAAAGAAACTCAAACTGGTCCCGGTTCACAAACTGCCGGCATGGGCAAACCTTTCCAAACCGGCCCAGTCTCCTATCCCAGATCAAACAGCACAAGCACATAAAACATGCCCAACTTTCGTCAGAGCAGCAAACAGCAAATTGCTTCTCCCCTGCTCGCAGCCCAGGGTGTACAGAAACAAGGGGAGGCTCGCAGGGGGTGTGGGGAGCAATGCTCCCCCACGTAAAGAAAAAACTGAAGGGCGCACCGCGATCAGTTTTTATTTGGCCGGTGTCTGACCGCTGACACTGACCGTCGGTTTGCCCTCAAGCACAGATTTAAAAAAGTCGACATAGGTTCGCTGTGCACTCGGCACATAATAAATCACAAAGTGAGGATTGCCGCTCGTGTACGTGAACTGCATGACACCGCCCGTCACATTTCCGTTCTTGGTGACAATGTTATTCGAAACAGGAGACGTCAGGGCTTTATCCATCTTGGCCAGACGCATGGCATCACTGACAGCATACATCTCGCCAACGGTTGGCAGGCCAATCGCCGTCGCCATGGCAAACTGAATCTCCTGCGGCGTGTTTTCATCGCCAAGACCAATGGTTTGAGCAATATTCTTAGACACAGCGCCCGCTATCGGCTCCTTGATAAACAGATGCGTATAATTAAGCGGCTCAATGGGATCCATCAGCGGCTGAACAAACTGATTGGTGATGAAAGCGTCAACCGACAGCTCGCCCTCTTTTAATCCCATCAGGTAATTGCCCACAATGTCGGAGACTTTCATATTATCGAATTTGAAAAAACCAGCAAGATCAACAGACATGGCAAGGCTCGTAAAGCTTACGAGGATGCCGCCCCCGCCGGCCGAAAGGAAGGCATTCTTGATGCTGCCGGTCAAACCCAGCAAAAGCCCCGCTTCCTGTGTACCCTGACTGTGTCCCATGAACAAACCATAGCTGGGATCAAAAATGACGTTTTCGGTTTTACCCGGCGGAGGCGGAAGAACAAGCACGCCGCGATCCAGAATGTCATACCACACGAGCATATCGATAACCGTCTGACGAACGCTCTCACGCACAGCAATCGGGTTGGTCACAAACATAAAAATCATGTCTGTCATACTTGACGCAGAACCACGCTCGCCTTGCAAACATGCGTCAAAACCGAGCATCGAAACAGGCACGCCGTTTCTGATCAAAGTAACACCCTCGTCATTTCCCCACCAGTTCCTGCAGTGTGACCTGGCATCGCCGCCAGTGCCATGCCCGTAAACGATGATGGGATAGCCTTCCGCGGGCATCGCCGCCGAAGGCACAGTCACGGCAAATGTGACGGTCTCTTCCTTGCCAATGCTCAGAAGCTGCCCCGTTTCGCTGAAGCGGATCCGACCCGAACCAGGTGCATTATAGGGCGCAACACCCTCCAGATAGTTCCTCGTCCTGAACTTGCCAACGAACACATGCCCCCTCGAATCGGCAAGCGTATAAGTGCCCACGGCGACACCATTGGCATTGGTGACAACGCTACCTCTTCCCTTAAGATCTCTTGCAACCTTATGCATCTCCTCGGCAGGGTTCGATGTGACATAACCCGCCATTGCTCGAATCTTGCCAAAGTCATAGCCAAGTTCCTTGAGCGCATCGACATAAGCATCTGTATGCTGACCGATTTCATTGGGAGCAGCTTTTGACAGAATGTAGCGCAGCTTTCGGGACTGGTCGAATTTGCGCCCGGAAGACGTCAGACAATCCTGCACGATGGCAACATATCTCTCCCCGGGGTGAGGCCCAACCCCTGGCACAGGCCGCATCACCAACGTGTTGGGCGCCCACAGGGCCGTGCTTTCGGGGCGGAAAGTCACGTACACCGGCACACGTTCACCATAGCGAGGCGATCTTTTCTCGACATTGATAAGCTGAAAACAGGAACCAGGCAAAATGGTCTCGTCTGGCGTCTTTGCCAG
Source organism: Pseudomonadota bacterium (assembly GCA_009786045.1). Lineage (GTDB taxonomy): Bacteria > Myxococcota_A > Bradymonadia > UBA4248 > UBA4248 > WQTY01. Next base: position 3,973 of record WQTY01000186.1, read on the forward strand.
CGAAGCCGTATCAACACTATCCGTCAGCCGAAAATAAACCGCACCAATCGCAGGAAAACCACTGCGTTCCGTTTGAACGAAACCCAGCATCGTTTCTACCATCGGCAAAGAGGATGCAAGCCCGGGAAGATGCAGGCCTGCAAGAACGGGGCGGCCGTGCTCGTCGGTTCTCAAACTGCTCGGGTAGGGGAAACGGAAAAAATCATTGGAATTGCCTGTTTTTTTGCCCGCGGTCGCAATATGCAGGTCGTGATAGACGCGATACCTGACTTCGTCGAGAGCGTGGAAGGTGGCAAGCGACACCTTGTCAATCACAACATCCTGCTGACAATCTGAAGGACAGTTCAAGGCCGTTTCGCCATCGTCCTCATCACACACAGCATCACCGCAAAACCCAAACCCCGGATTCTCTGTACCGCCACCGCAATCTTCAGGACAGGTAACCTCCGTTTCGTCACCATTGCACCTGCCGTCGCCGCAAGAAGGCCCTACAGCACAATCCTTCGGACATGTCTCGGGCGTCTCGTCCGCATCGCACACGCCATCACCGCAAATCGAAGCCACCTCGCCGCAATCCTCAGGACACGTCGCAGAAGTCTCGCCGCCGTTGCACTCGCCATCGCCGCAATAAGCCGGCTGACCACAATCGTCCGGACACGTTTCCGGCGTCTCACCGCCATTGCAAATACCGTCGCCACAGCGCGGCTCAACGCTGTTATCTACCTCAGCACACCCCATGGCCGCTGCCATGCCGGTGCAGGCAGCCAAATACAATATGTGACGTTTCACTCCACGCATGCTTCCTCCAAATACTTCCCAAACCGACCCAATACAAAACATGCACCGCATAACTGGCCGCAAGGCCTGAGCACGAATGTCTGCCCCGGCGCCCACAAAGAACAACCCTGCTTTACCACAAATGCCTCCAAAAATCACGCCCAAGCACATCATTAATATGGCATCGCAAATATGGCATCGCAGGAGGGGGCAACGCCCCCTGCGCCGCTATCGTCCTGCGGACAACCGCAGGCCAATACGCGGCTACCCCCTTTGCGGGGCTCAATCGCCGCCCCGCAACGCCCCGCTGCCCCCCTCTCCGAGGGGGATGTCGGCAAAGCCGACAGGGGGTGACCCCATAGGCGTTAACCTGATTATTAACTTTATTGCTCTTTTGCCTTATGGCTCTTAATCAAGATCTATTAGCTAGTAGCTACTAGCTATGAGCTCAAGCTCAAGCTCAAGCTCAAGCTCAAGCTCAAGCTCAAGCTCAAGCTCAAGCTCAAGCTCAAG
>WQTY01000187.1 GCA_009786045.1 Pseudomonadota bacterium
TTTTACGCTGCAAGGAAGAGAAGGGGAAATGGGATCATCTGAGCGAGACGCTGGCGGAGATTAGGACGATGACGCCTGAGGAGGTTTTGGCGTGTACGTCAGCATTGGCAACGTCTGAGGGGGAAAAGATTGAGGTGAGCGGGAAGATTTCGCAGGCGGAGGCTGCGATGGCCTGGTTGAAGGCTGTGGATTCGCTGCATCAATCGCTGGAGGAAGTGAGGCGTGATTTGTCGAAGGCAGAGTTGGTGCATGAGGCGTTTGCGCCGGAACGACAAAAGCTTGAGCAGGGTGCACGTGCGGCACGCCTTGATGGTGTTTATGCTGCGATGGATTCGCTTCGTCAGGCACAGTCGAAGGATCAGGTCACCCTTGAGCGCGTGGTGGAAGAGGAAAAGGCACTGAATTTAGAGGCTGAACGCGCGGAAGGAGAATTGCTGCTGCAAGCGAAGCGCGTGCGGGAGGCGAAGTTGGCGCAGGAAGCCGCGATGCCGGAGATCCGCCGCGTGCGTGAGATAGATTTGCAGAGCGCAGCTTTATCGAATTCGGCCCTGGAGGTGCAGCGCGAGTGTGAGCGAGATGAGAAATTGTTGTCAGAGGGGCGTCGGCGCTTGAAAGAAATTGAGGGTTTGCAGGTGTCGGCAGAGGCGGTGTTTAAGGAAGCATGTGCTTATCTGGCCACGAATGCCTGCGATGAAGTGCTCGTAGGTGAGTTAGCGGGGATTGAGGCTAGACTTGGTCATCTTGGGGTGAAGTTTGGGGAGGTTAGGAAGTACGAGACAGACGTTGAAGGCGCAACGCGAGTGCTGGAAAAGGCACGCCGCGAAAACGAGGAGGTTTTGGATGGCGTGCGTTTGCGGCAGGAAATGCAAGACGAAGCCAAACACCGCGTGGAGGCACAGCAAACGGCTTTGGAGAGAGTGCTTGGCGGCAAATCTTTGAGAGATTATCGGGAGGCAAAAGAGGCAAAGCTCAGGGAGAAGTATGAACTGACGCTTGTTGCCGGTTTTGAGGAGCAGCGTGCAAACTTGGAGGAGGGCAAGGCATGCCCGCTTTGCGGGGCATTGCACCATCCTTTTTCTGGGGGGAATGTGCCATCGTCCGATGCCATTGATCAGGAAATAGCAGCGTTATCGTCCTTAATCGAGAGTGTGGAGGCAGGGGAGAAGGCATGGGTAAAGTTGTCGGAAGCTGAGCGAAAATCTGCAGTGGATGTTGCGCTTGCCGAAAAGGGGGCGGTTGTTGCGACCCAGGCGCTTGCGTCGGCGGAGGCACGAATGAAGGAAGCGCAGGAACGGTTGGCATTGGCGCGCGAGGAGGCATCGGATTACCGTCTGGTGGCAGAAGCAAAGCTTCGACCGCTGGGTGTGGAGGGGGTGCCGGAAGATGGCATCAAGGGCTCGCTGGCTTCGTTGCGCGGGCGTTTGGAGGCGTGGAACAGCCATATCAAAGGACGAGATTCGGCGAAAGAGAAGCTTGGCACGATGGGTGCCGAAGTGGGCAAAATCGAGGCGGAGCTTGGTATCATCCAGTCGAATCTTGATGGGAGGCGATCTGTGTTGGAAGAAAAACGATCCACACTTGCTGAGAAATTGGCTGAGCGGAAAGCTTTGTATGGAGACAAGAGCCCGGATGAGGAAGAGAAAGCGCTTGGCTGTGCGGTTGAAGGGGCTGAAGCGAGCGAGAAAAAGGCGCGAGATCTGAGTGATGTCTGTCGCCAAAAACTTAACCATGTCTCTGGACAAGTGCAGACTTTGCAAGAAAAAATAGCCACTCGCCTGTCCGAACTCGCAGAGAGCGAGCTGGCGTTTGGTCACGCGCTTGAGAGATCGGCGTTTGGTGACGAGGCGCACTATCTTTCGTCAAAACTTTCGGATGGTGTCATGGAAGCTTTGACGCTGCAGGGTAAGGCTTTGGATGATGACCTTAAAAGGTTTCAAACGATGCAGGGCGAGCGCGAGAGGCGATTGACGGAAGAAGCCGCCAGGGCGCTGACGGACAAGACGCTTGATGCTTTGGGTGAGGAGCACAAGGCGCTTTATGACAGGCTGAAGTTGGTGCAGGCGCAGATCTACGACAACAAGCGGTGTCTGGATGAGGACGTGAAGAATAGAGCACTTCAGGGTGAGAAGCTGGCGGCCAGGGAAGCGCAGGAGAAGGCGTATCGGCGGTGGAAAGATCTGAGCGACTTGATAGGTTCGTCGGATGGCAAAATATATCGGCGTTTTGTTCAGGGGCTGACGTTCGAAATTTTGATTGGGCAGGCGAATCATCAGCTGATGAAAATGTCGGATCGCTACATTTTATTCCCCTCAGATAAAGAAGCTTTAACGATCCAGGTCATTGATAATTATCAGGGGGGAGAGAAACGTTCGACAAAGAATCTGTCAGGCGGCGAGAGATTTATTGTGAGCATGGCGCTGGCGCTTGGGCTGTCTCAGATGGCCAGTCGAAAGGTTCGCGTTGATTCCCTGTTTTTGGACGAAGGATTTGGCACACTGGATGAAGACACTCTCGACGTCGCTCTCAACACGCTGGCCAGCCTGAATCAGGAAGGCAAGCTCATTGGCATCATATCGCACGTGGCTGCGCTCAGGGAGCGGATTGGCGCTCAGATTCGGGTGGTGCCGCTGCCTGGCGGACGAAGCCGAATCGAAGGCCCGGGATGCAGGCAGCTGTAGATGAAACGAAATTTCTTCCCTATTTGACGCAAGAGAGATAGTCTCACATGGCTTTGTCATGGTAACAAAGTGCAACGATACAAATTTGACAGGAGCTGTATCAAATGAATATAGAAAAAATTGAAAAAACTTCTGAACTTGCCATTGCAGTCAAGTACATGGCTGTTGATTTTTCCAAAATGGCCGACATGATGGGGCAGGGCTACCAAAAGTTGTGGGATTATGTGCTTGAGTGCGGCAAACAGGTGGCGGGTGCGCCTTATTGCAAATACACCAATGGCAGTGACGATTTTATGGTGTTTGATATCGAATTGGGATGGCCGCTAAGCGAACCATTGCCGGAACAGGGTGATTTTTTCATGACCAAAACCGACGAAGGCAAAGCCATTGCAGCCATTCACAAGGGTGCCTATAAGGATGTCGAAGGCACATACATTGCTATGATGAAATATCTTGCCGAAAACAACTTAGAATCGACAGGGGTGTATTATGATTACTACCTCAACGATCCTTCCTGCACACCTGAGGATGAGCTGTTGACGAAAGTGATATTTCCAATAAAATAATAGCAGTGTTTCTTCTGCTTTGCACTTTGCCACTTCACCTGCAAGCAATGCCTGTAGGGACGTAGCGTGCTACGCCCGGGCAGGGAGTGCTCTCCACGGCCGTCGAGTTCTAAAAACCACCCATCATCTCAAGCGAGAAATCGTTCCAAAAGACGAGAATTTTAGCCAAAAACGAATCATTTCGCCCTCTACCCACAAGCAATGCGATAGCATTGCAGGGGGTGTGGGGGAGCAATGCTCCCCCACAAAAAAGAATCAGATAAACAGGACGTTTCCGCCGCGCGACAGTTCGGCCAGGCTGGCGACTCCTGCGACCTCGTCGACCGCGATCAGTTCCTCGCGTTTGATGCCCATGATGCCCATGGCCATTTCACAGGCGATGAATGTAACTCCCAGAGCCCTGGCCTGTTCGATGAGATCTGGCAGAGATGAGACATTTTTCTGTGCCATGATGTCTTTCATCATCGCGGTACCCATGCCGGCCATGTTCAATTGAGAGAGTTTCAGGCCTTTGGGGCCTTTGGGAAGCATCCGGCCGAAGAGTTTGGAGACGAAGTCCTTTTTGGTCTCGGGGGGATGTTCTTTTCGCAACACCGTAAGCCCCCAGAAGGTGAAGAATATCGCAGTTTTTGCACCAGAGGCGGCCATGCCACAGGCAATGATGAAGGCAGCGATAGATTTGTCGAGGTCGTTGCTGAAAAGCACGATGGCAGTTCTGCGCTCGGAAGAAGCCATGGTAGCATTGCCGGAAGTACCGGGTTCTCCCTTTTTCAGGCTGGCTTCGAGATGATCATTTTCGCGGGTTAAGTGCAGGATGGTGCAGCCGTTGCCTGCGGACCACTTGACGAGATCAGGCTCGAAGGATGTTTCTGCGAGGAGCTTGATTTGGTCGTTTGGTTTAAGGGCATCAAAGGCTTGTTTGAGGTTGACGATGGGGCCGGGACAAGCCATGCCTCTGACGTCGAGGGTTTCAACTGGCAAAACTTCGTCGTCGGCAGTGTCCGTGGGTTGTACTTGGGTAGGTTGTGTCTTCTTTTTGACAACCAGCGGGGCTGGGCAGACACTTTGCCAGGTGAGGAAGCCGCCCGAAAGATTGGCAGCCTTGAAGCCGGATTGTTTAAGAATGCGTTCGGCCAGGTATCCGCGCATTCCGACCCGGCAGAAGGTAACGTAAAACCTGGATTTATCAAGCTCGCCCAGGCGGTTTCGCAGCTGGGGCAAAGGCATATTGATACTGCCTGGCAGGGTGCCCTGTGTGTGCTCTTCGGGTTGCCGGACGTCGAGAAGGATGGCGTCTTTGGGGAGCGCGTCTGCGTGGATGACATCGCTTTTTCCGGTTAAAACGTTGTCGGCGATCATACCGAGGGTGTTGACGGGGTCTTTGGCGGAGTTAAAGGGCGGGGCGTAGGTGAGTTCGAGCCAGGCCAGGTCGGGTGCAAGCAGGTTTTGCTGCATGGCGGTGGCAATGACGTCGATGCGTTTGTCGGCGCCATCCATGCCGACGCATTGTACACCGAGGATTTTGCCATCCGGGGCAAAGAGGAGCTTGGCGTGCATCTGCGTGCTGCCGGGATAGTAGGTCGCGTGCGAGGACGGGTGGGAATAGATTTTGAGGTACGCCACGGCCTGTTGTTTGAGCCGACGTTCGGTGGCGCCGACCGCCGCGAGAGCATAGCGGCCGATCTTGATGATGGAAGCAGCATAGCTTCCCCGATAACGCGAATTTCCGCCGGCGATATTGTCGGCAACGATGCGCCCCTGCTTGTTGGCAGGCCCCGCAAGCGGAACGGCCGTTTTGCCCCCGAGCACGGGATCCTCGACTTCGATGACGTCGCCGGCAGCATAAATGTTGGGATCGGACGTTCGGAGGCTGGCATCGACGACAATGTGGCCTCGCGGGCCGAGTTCAAGTCCGGCTGCCGCCGCAAGTGCCGAATTTGGCCTCACCCCCACACTTTCAACGACGAGGTGAGCAGGCAGCTTTT
>WQTY01000188.1 GCA_009786045.1 Pseudomonadota bacterium
CCCCCCGCAACCCCCCTCAATTTCTTCCACCCCCACGACCGCCCCCTCTCTCTGAAGGGCCGCCACGGCCGCTGGTTTCCCCAGAAGCGCCCCCACGGCCGCGCCCCTCGCCATCAGGTGCACCACCCCGACCGCCAGCGCCATCAGGCGCACCGCCACGACCACGCCCCGCGCCATCAGGAGGGCCTCCGCCACCGCCTCTGGGGGCTTCTTCCCCTCGAATGCGAACCAGCCGGCCATCGACCGGAGAGCTGATCAGTGTCGTAATCACGCGCTCACCATCCGACAACCCGCCTGTAACATAGACATAATCGTCCGTTCGAAACGGCGTCGTCAGTGTGCGAATTCTGAGTCGGTTCTCTGCGTCACTGACATACACTTGGTTGCCCTCCCGCACGTAGGCTCGGGGGAGACGGATGGCTTCGATCTTCTGCGGTGACGTCAATTGAACATGCACAAAGGTTCCCAGCAGCAAAGGCGAATCGACCGGCGGCCCAAAAGGATCATCCACAGCCAATACTATCTGTACCATGCGCCCAAGAGGCTCAACACGGCCCAGAAGAGACAGAATCCTGGCCGGGCGCGTGACGCGCGATCCGCCAATGTCATAAGACACTTCGGCTTTGCTCTGCGCAAACTTGTCTGGAGATGCACCTATCCAGCCTGCCAGTGCCGGCAAAATGCTCACCTCGACCCAGAATACGTCCATTGCTGTCACCGTGCCGATGGTGGTGTTTCCGCCGATATAATCTCCAGTCGAGACAGTCACCGTTTCCACAAAAACATCATAAGGACAGCGTATGACACTCCGATCCAGATCCAATTGTGCCTGCTTGAGCGAATTCCTGGCAAGCTCAACACCCGCAATCGCATCCTGAAGCTGAGGACCGCGCCTTACAAGCGCCATTTCATCGTCGCTCAGGGCGACACCGTTCATCGTCTGCTTCAGCATCTCAAGCTCAGCCTTGGCAGCCTTGCCCCGGGCCTCCTCCAAAACCAAAGCGACTTCCCTCTGCCGCAGGGCGATCTTTGCATTCGATACCCTGATGGCATAATCCTCCTGCGAGATACGGGCGATGATGTCGCCACGTTTCAGCCTCGCCCCGGGGTAAAAATGCTCGCTTACCCAGGTCACACGCCCGCTGACCTCGCTCCTGATCGTCTGGCTCCGGCTTGCCACAACCTGCCCCGTGCTCGAAAGAACGATCGGATGCGACTGATTCGTAAATGCCTCCACTTCGACCAGGATGCCCCTGTCCGTTCGCGGCTGACGTTGAGCCGTTTCGGGATCCTGATAAAAATACCAACCCGCATAAAGACCGCCTGCTACCAGCATAAGGGCAAGCATCCCCTGAAAAAAATAGGGACGCCATGATTTATGCGATGGCTTGTTGAGTTCCTCATTTTGACTCATGATCAGTCCTCATCCTGTTCGTTTTCACCATGCTGCTCGCGGTCCAGTGATTCGAGCAGTTCATAAGCGCGTTTTGTGCCACTGTCGCTTGCTTCCTTCAGCCAGCTGCCGCCTCCCATGGCCAAAAACACGTTGATTTGTGCCAGGAGCAAGGCACGCCGGGCATCAAGCTCTGCCTGTGAAGCAGATACCATGCCGCGCAAAGCGCTCAAGACCCTGCTGTAGTCCAATACCCCCCCAATAAAGTACTGCCTTGAGGACACGAGCATGTCTTGCCTTGAAGCCAAATTGTTTCTGGCATCCGCCAGCTCCTGAGCTCGAAGCCGGTACCTGAGCAGCGCAGCTTCGACTTCGGAGATGCTCCTTAAAACGACGGCGCCATAGTTGAACTGTTCCTGGAGGTAGCCAACCTTTGCCCGATCCAGAGCCTTTGACCGCCGCCCGCCATCGAACAGATTGGCAGCAAAATTTCCTGCAACATCCCAGAGCAGTCTCGTAAATAAGTCTGTCAGACTTGTCGCTCGAAACGAAAGTGAAGCACTGAGCCTGAGCGTAGGAAGCCTGTCGGCAAGGGCAACGACGATGCGTGCATCTGCCTGCTGTGCAGTCCGGCGAGCGGCGCGAATATCGGGGCGGCGCTCAAGCAGCTGATCGATGTCGACAGTGCCGCCAACGTCGATGTGCTCCGGCAGGCTGCCAGGAACGTCGATCTGCCGTTTGCCCCCGGCCAGCAGGTAAAGCGCCTGCTCCGCAAGCCGCGCATTGGTTTCGTGTGCAAGGAGCGTCGAACGAAGGGTTTCGATCTGATCGCGCTGCTCAAGAAGATCCATGCCCGTGGCTCTGCCTGTGCGATAATAGGCCTGAACCAGCTCATGGTACGACTCCGATATTTCGAGCAATTGCTGCGTCAGCTTAATCCTGTCGCGGTAGTACTGCACATTGAACCATTCCGTCACAACCTGTCCGATAATGGAAAGCGTGGCCGACTCGACGGCATCTCGCGTGGAGAGTGAGGAAAGCTCACTGATTGCCGCCTCTGCTCGAATTTTTCCCCAGATGTCGACCTCGTAACTGAGCGAAAGGCCCAGGCTGTAAGTTGGATCGGCTGTACTCTGTTCAGCAATGCGCCCGCCTCCGCTAAGGCCGGCACTAAACCCCAATGTCGGATAGTATCCGCTTTTTGACTGCTCATAGGCAAGAATGCTGTCGAGCAGGCGAAGATAAGCCACCTGAAGGGTCAGATTGTCTTTAAGGATGTGGTCGATGAGCACATTGAGCTGGGGGTCATCATAGGCTTCCCACCAGCGTTCGCGTACCTCCCCCTCAAGCACCAAATCCGCGTAGCGCGGCGCCATCACCTGTGTTGGCAACGATGTGCCATAACGCGTTGGGCTAAAACAGCCCACGAGCATGCAAAACACCAGCAGACAAACGCCAATGCCTGCTCGCTTAATCATCCATCCCCACATCGCTGTCGCGTCCTGTTGTCCTGAAACTGCGCACTGACTGGTTATAGGCTTTTACGAAATCAGGGTCAGACTGCAGGTCGATGCGCCACACGCCCCCGGTTCGATGGAGCGTATAGTTTTTCTGGCGTTCCCCGCCCCGGGCCTTGTCGACGTAGACAATCTCAACTTTGGCCTTGCCCTCAATGATGTAGTCGATGAACTTTGTCGAAGTCTTTTTGACCTCGAACCCGCCCTGTGTCGCCATACGGCTCATGAGCGTATCCCATGTCCAGAACAGATCAGTGTTTTCCTTGCCCGAGGTCGAGCCCAGCTCCCGATTCATGTTGCTGTCATGCATCTGCTGCATGCGATCCTGGATGTCTTTGGTAAAATTGCGCTTGAAAGCCTTGAGATCCTTTTGCTGCGCAGCATAGATGGCATCGTCCAGGACGCCATCGGGCAAGCGCACAAAATCTCTTGGCTCAAGCTTCGTGAGAAACATGTAAAGGGAAGCAGCCGCGATGAGTACAATCGCACCGCCTATGAAAGTCAGAATTTTTTTAGCTGAACCGGGTTGTCCCATGTTCGATCCCTCCTGTGACACGGGCATCGGCAATGCAGCGGCATACCACCGCACTTTGTCAAAATGCAATGAGCGCAGCGAATAAGCAAGAAGAAATGATTCTGTCAGTCGAACAAAAAAGCTATTGACATTGCCTTAGCGGAGCTGAACCAGATTGCAGAGTGATACTCTGGTATTGTCGGCGCACATTTCGCGAATGTTGTTGTTTTGAGCATATACGCTATTCACAGGTATCGCTTATCACAGAGATGCACCTCAAATTTCCCTCCTTTGGAGGGGTGCCCGAAGGGCGGGGTGGTTCATTCCGACGCGCTCGCATTCCCAGTAAATATCTCACACAGCGAAAACGGCTTACAACTCGTTAACACCTATGGGGCTCGCTCACTCAATAGGCTTGCAATCGCTGGTAAATGACTGATCGGCAGCAACAGTGAGTGTGCAGCTCGACAATAGCGGTTTTGACCAGCCGTGTATTGCCTCGTAATAGCGAATGGTAAGTGTGCCATCCGTTTCTTCCCAGCTTGGTGCAGGGTATTTTTCGGGAGTCTTGCTGTCGCGGTCTGTGATGGCAATATGCCACTTGCCGATGGCAAGCAAAGTCGCGAAATTAATGAGTTTTGCGTTTTGCATGACGTCAGGATTGGCGCGAAGACGCTTCATGAATTGAACAAAAAGTTCGGTATTCGGAAAAGTAACGAGGCGCGGCTTTTGGCCGAGAATGACGCCAATGTGCCCCGTAAAACCGCCGTCATTGTCAGTCATAAAATAGGGCTCTGGTGAGCTAATATGCATGAGGAGCATATTGCCCACTTTGTAAGTCATCAGCGTATAGGATTCTGCTATCATTAAGGTCGTGGCGAGTGCGAATGCTCGCCTGACGTCTTCGATGGGCAAGTCGTCGAGTTCAGTATCGGCCAAATCGGCATTCCATGTGGCTTCGGGCGAGGATTTGTCGCTGGTTATCGAAGCCAGGGTTTTCGCAAACATCTTTCTGTTTTTATCGGTTATCTCGAACGCATATTCTTCGTAAAATTGCTCTGATGTGCATCTGCTCGTGGTTGAGCATGCGGTGAGGAGCGTTGGACGACGACCTGGAGGCCGAAGATTTCGATGCCGCACAAAGGGCCAAAGCCAAACGCGCCAAATTGGAAGCTGTTATCGGCAGTGCCTCGCGCATAACAACCATCGCCAAGGATATCGTCACCCATTTCGAAGCGCGGCAGGAAGTGTTTTCGGGCAAAGCACTTGTTGTCTGCATGTCGCGATCCATTGTCGCGGATCTGTTCGATGCCATGGCTAAATTGCGCCCAAATTGGGTGGATGCTGACCCTTCCAAGGGCAAACTCAAAGTGGTCATGACTGCCAGTTCCGATGATGGGCCAAAGCTGGCGCGTTTTCACACGAACAAACAGCAACGCCGGGCACTGGCCGACCGCATGAAAGACCCGTCGGATGAACTGCAAATGGTCATCGTCTGCGATATGTGGCTGACCGGTTTCGACGTGCCATGCCTCCACACCATGTATCTTGACAAACCCATTCAGGGGCATACCCTCATGCAGGCCATTGCCCGCGTGAACCGCGTATATGGCGACAAACCCGGCGGTTTGGTGGTGGATTACCTTGGCGTGGCGGCGGATTTGAAAAAAGCGCTGGCGTTTTATGGTGAGTCGGGGGGTAAGGGCGAGCCTGCTAAAACCCAGGAACAGGCAGCGGGGATCATGGCGGAAAAGGTGGAGGTGGTGCGGGCCATGTTGCACGACTTTGCCTATGCGGAATACT
>WQTY01000189.1 GCA_009786045.1 Pseudomonadota bacterium
GGGCCTCAGTCGCCGGCCCCGCAACGCCCCGCTCGTAGGGCGTTGCCCTACGCTCTGTGGGGGAGCATTGCTCCCCCACACCCCCTGCAATGCTGCCGCATTGCTTTGGGGCAAAAATCATCGCCTTTGGACAAAAATAATGCCCCTTTGACGGTTTTTTCATCCAATGATCAAAACTTGCCTTTTTAACATCGGGAGCTTGTACGAAGTATCGTCTCACCCCTGGGAGTCGGGAAGTATTGCTGGGAGTGCGGGCATCCTGCCCGCCATAGAAAACATGAGAGCAGAAAGATGTTCGGTGATGAGAAATCAAATGGGTGTATCCCTGGGAGTGCGGGCATCCTGCCCGCCGTATTAACCCCAAAAATCTCTGCTGGCTGGCATTCACGCGGTTATCTTCCTCATTTCGACGCCACCGGACTGATACAATCCATTACGTTTCGATTACGCGACAGCTTACCTGTCAAAATACTTGAACAATGGAAAAATGAACTATCGGCACTGGATACGAAAGATTCTCGACCGCATTTCCAAAAATTTGAGCTGCGCAAACGCATCGAACAATATGAAGATGCTGGACATGGTGCATGTTTTTTACGCAATCCACAAATCTCCTGTATCGTTCAGAACGCTTTGTTGCATTTCGATGGAGAACGTTACCGACTATTGGAATGGTGCATCATGCCAAACCACGTCCATGTGCTCATTGAGACCATCACCGGATTTGCATTGTCAGCCATTATTCACTCGTGGAAATCATTCACAGCTACCAAGGCCAACAGATTGCTGGGGCGCACAGGCGAGTTCTGGATGCACGAACATTATGACCGCTTTATCCGTGACGAGAAGCATTTAGGCGTAATCCGCAATTACATCCGCAACAACCCTGTAAAAGCGGGGTTGGTAAAAACACCGCAGGAATGGTCTGCAGGAAGTGCAGGGTGGATGAACACAAAATAGCGGGCAGGATGCCCGCACTCCCAGTGGAGTCATCCATTTCCTTCAGTTCTAATCGAAGGATACCCGCACTCCCAGTGGAGTCATCCGTTTCCTTCAGTTCTAATCGAAGGATACCCGCACTCCCAGTGGAGTCATCTCATTTCAGGCACAACCCAATATAGCAATGGTTAACGTGCAAATTACCTAAACGCTGATAAGTTCCCGAAGGCTCTTTTGCACTTCTTCATCGATCCTTTCCATGGGCAGGCTGTCGATGACCAGATGCCCGCTTGCCTGCGCATAAAGATCGCTTTGCAGAAAACACGAAAGCGCCCTGACGCGATGCGCGACTTCGCGCGTCCCCCAGTCGACATCGAGATGATTGTGATAGCGTCGAATTTCCTTCATGATTTCATCGTCACCCCAATCGAGCTCAGACTTCATGATCATGAGAATGGCAGCGCTGACATCGCGGCAGGCCAGCATCCCGGCTCTGTCCTGCGTGACGGCGGCGGCTCTCTGCCAGCGCAAAAGCAAATCCATCCACTGCGCAGCTTTCCCCAAAACACCATAGGTCAGGGTATTCGCAAAACGCATGAGGGTCATATAGGGGACATGGCCATTGGCCCAGGCCCCGAGACCCTGCCCGAAGACGAATCGAAGGGCGGCGGGGGGCAGGCTGGCTGCAGGCACAGACAAGCCAAAAAAGACATCCTTTCCGTCGCCATAGGGGGCAAAAAACTGCGGCTGATCGGGCACAATTCTCACCGCCATGGGAGGGACGCCAAATCGCGCACAAACCTCTCGCCACAAACGCGGCAGGCGCTCATCCAGCCCAAGCTCATACGACTTGCGCCTCAGGCGCGGCCTGTCAGTCATCCGCCACGCCGCCATCCCAAGTTCAATGAGCCGGGACAAACCAGGTATACCGGCAAGTTGCCGCAAACGCTGCATGTCTTCGACATAGGCATAGTTCTCGAAGACAATGTTCGGGCGAGCAGATGAAACTTTGTGCTGCGCAATATAGCTCTGAAAATCGAAGGCCATCTCTACCCCTTTTGTTTTTTTCGTGGGGGAGCCAGCTCCCCCACACCCCCTGCGATACTGCGTATCGCTTGTGGGTAGAGGACGAGATACATTATTTTGGCCAAAATTGCCGTTTTTTATGCAGATTTCCCTTCTGCGGTGGCGGGTGTAGGGGCGACCCTTGCGGTCGCCCTGCGCTCACCCCTGCAGACAAAGCGGCTATGGTTTGGGTACACACACACCGTTCAGGCAGACCTGGCTACCTGAACAGGTCACCCCCTTATAGTGGCTGCTGTTTGGATCGGGGCTGTTGCATTCACGCCTAGCACCACAGAACTCGCTACTCGTGTTCGTTCTGATACACTTCCCATCACACAGAGCCATATTAATCGACCAGTTACCTAAACATGGCAAACAATCGTTGCCACTACAGAATTCATTGCTCGCGCATGCTTTTCCTGTGCCGCACTTGCACTCACCGCCAACGCAAGTTTCATTAATTCGACAGATCGTACCCGGAGAACATTCACACATTCCATCCTTACATGTGCCCCCCCCACACTTCGACCCCACAAAATCAAGTGTAGCTGCACCGCCTGTAACGCATGCTCCTCCTGCCCCACAATGCTCGTTGCTCCTCCGTGGATCAACACACCCACTGCCACATCCAATCATGTTATTAGAGCACAGGCACGAGCCGTTTACGCAGGTTTGACCGCTTGAACAAGTCCTTCCCTTAGAATTCGAAAAAGTTGCGCCCACACATGTACCACGAGCCCCACAATACGTATTATTTGAGCCCGAGTTGATGCACTTTTTACTCGCACCCTCATCACACAGTGCCACATAAGGATCATTCGCCCGAGTCGAGCAGTCAACACGGCACTTGGGCTCATTGCTACAATGGTTTTCTGGGTTTTCCGGGTTTTCACATATCACTACGTTCGTGCCTGTACCACATTGGCACGCGCTGCCATTGCAGGTTTCCCCCAAACTGCAAGTCGTCGTTGCCCCCTTACATTGACACAACCCACCCACACAGCTCGCATCTGCACCACAGTCGACCCCTTTGAAGTTGTGGTCAACCCGGGCGTCATGACTGCACGTACCCCTTGCACCACAGCTCGTCGGACTCGTCTGTGGATTGATACAGCTGCCGTTGCAAAGAATCTGCCCAAAAGGGCACACACAGCTGCCACTCACACAAGCTGTCCCACCTGAACAAACCGCACCCTGATAGTTGACGTCCCCGACTGTTGGATTGCTGCATGCACCTTGCGCCCCACAATTCACAGCGCTCGTCTTGGGGTCGATGCACTCGCCGCCACATACCACACCAGAACAAGAAGAGCTCTGGCAACTGCCATTCGAACATATCTGACCTGCAGTGCACGCTCTCCCCTGAGGAGTGCAGTTCGCACCAGCTCCACAGAACCTTGCATCGCTGTCTGGATTGATGCAAAATGTATTGCCACAAAACACAGGTGCATAACTTGGGCATGCGCACTGACCGCTGTTGTTGCAGATTTGCTCGCCCTGGCACAATTGCCCTGTTGTGCCACATTGGCACTTGCCGGTGGCGGTATGACAAGTCTCGCCGTTTCCACACGGCGTACAGGAACTGCCACAGCACTCAACCTCAGGAAGACATTGTTGCCCATTGATGGAGAGGTTGAAACCACTTTTGCATGTTTTAAACTCACACTTACCATCCGATCTGCAAAAACCCACGCCATTCACAAATGCATCTCTTTCGCAATTTGTACATGCCTCACCACAGCAATCATCTGAATTTTTTTCACACGCCTGGGTTTCTTCTCTAAACGCATAGCCTGAGGCACACACAATGATCACGCACTCGCCTTCCCTGCATTCGGAAACAAGAACGTGGCTGCTTTCAGGTTCACAATTCTTACCCACTTCATTCGGCTTTCCGCACGCTTTAGGCGTGTTGATGGCACATGACATACCGTAGCTGTCTGCCACGATATGATAACCTGGTTGGCATTCGGTGATGTTACATGCGCCCTTATCGCACGTAACATCCTTGACATGGTTTATCATTTTACAATTGGTACAATTCGAACCACAGCGTTCATCTTCCTTATCGTCCTGACACAAGCAGCTTTCATCACAAGCTGCTGGACAAATACCTGCTGGTACCTCAGAGCATTTTGAGGCGACACACTCCCCGTCGATGCACATCTCTCCATCGCCGCAGGAAACGCATATGCTATCTTCACCCACCATCCCACAATTCTGTATGTTGAATGTGCCCGCTATACATATGCTTTCGTCTTTATTCAGGCAAAAACCTTTTGTACAGCTTGATGCTTCGCATTTCTCATTTTTGCAGACGCCGGTTCCCCAACCATTGAACGTTTTGCCGCAATTTTGTTGACCTTGACCACATTGGTTAACCGTGCCCTGGTGGCATTCACCCATAATAAGGCTGAAACCTTCGTGACATTCCGTGAAGACACATCGGCCTGCAACGCAAAAACCTTTCGGATCCATACAATTTTTAACATCGATACTTTCTCTCGAACCACAGGCATTGTTTTTGTTTTCTACGCACGTGCCTTCTCCGGTCATATGATGATCAAACATACATTCTTTGATCACGCATTGGCTATCACGACAAGCGTACTCCGAAACTTTACCATTTTCAGAATTTTCGTTGCAATCTACACAGTCTGAACCACACCGCCTTCCCGCGATATCTTCACTTACGCACTCACTGTGAGGAACAAAAACACAGACGTTCTCACCACAAATTTCCTTACACTCTCCCTTTTGACATCTTTGATTAGCAGAACACGACACGCCCTGTTCGCATGTATCGTACGAACCACAAAATTCGGGATCACTATCGGGACTAATACATCTCCCGCCTCCGCAAAGAACAAACCCTGCCGGACACCGGGTAGGATCACAATAGGCTTCCCCATCCTCATCCATCTGGCACACATGATGTTTCGGACAATTATCGTGCTTAAAGGACGATTTGAAGTCTTCGCACTTGTCTCTCCCGCACGGCCCATTGGCCGTGGCAATATATGCCAACCCGGGGCATTTGGGTGCGACTGTGCCATCGTCGTTAACAAAATCTCTATGCAGCGAGTCATCCCATTTGCAACCGGCCAATACCACCATCAAAAAACATAAAAGGTGGAAAATATACCTGGCTACATTATTAGTTCTGTTCTGTTCTGTTCTGTTCTGTTCTGTTCTGTTCTGTTCTG
>WQTY01000190.1 GCA_009786045.1 Pseudomonadota bacterium
GCTCAATGGGGCGGGGATAATCTCGCCTTTCTCTGAAAATTCTGGGAATTTCTGATTTGTCGAGATGGCATGCATGCGTAAAATCCTGATTGGCATCGACGGTAAGAACGCATTCGTACAAACGGCTATCCCGACGCTCGGCACCATCTGGATAATGAGTGTGGTAGCGAATGACGAGTGTGCCCCCCTCATCTGTCCAGGTTGGATAGGGATCACTTTCATATCTATTTGAACCAGTCGCAAGCAGTAAAGCGGTCTTAATTCGCTCCCAAGCCTTAAGCTTGTCTGGAGCAAGGCGGATGTTTTTGGCAAAATGCACAAAAAGCGCCTTGTCAGGGAGGTTTACCAGGCGTGGGTGGTCACCGAGGATGACACCGACATAGCGGTTGGGGCCATCGGAGTGTGCTAAATCTGGAACTACTGTGGAAACTTCGACGAAAACCAGGTTGCCGATTTTGTCGCGTATACGGGCGCTCTGATTTACGGTAACTGGAGTTAGATTCGCCGCTTCTGGAAAACGACCCACAAACTCTTGCC
The DNA here is from genome assembly GCA_009786045.1 of Pseudomonadota bacterium. GTDB lineage: Bacteria > Myxococcota_A > Bradymonadia > UBA4248 > UBA4248 > WQTY01. Next base: position 538 of record WQTY01000190.1, read on the forward strand.
ACTCGCGTTCGCGGGCTCTTCGATTAGCATCAAAGTATGCTTCAACCACAGCCATGACCGCCTCAGTGCTGGCGTCATCGTTATACAAGGAGGCATAAGTCATGTCATCGCCCCATGTGGCTTCCGTAGCCTCAGTGACTGTCACTGGCTCGACAGTTTGGATGGCTTCTTGAAGCGAGAGTTGTGGTGAAGCCGACGAACAAGACATGCATACCACCATGATGAGACTTGAAGTGACGAGGTGTTTTAGGCTCATTTTTCGCCCTCGCCTTTGAGGGGATCTTCGTGCAAGTCATTGGCTTTGAACCAATCGATAAACTTTTGCTCAAGCCCTTTGCCTTTAGGTTCTGAGACATGGAAGGCCGCATAGCGTTCGGCAAAATCTTCGCCGGGCTCGCGGAATTGATACCGGCTGATTTTATGGTCATAAGCCGCATTGCTGAAGGAATACCAGGCCGCTTTGTCATAGCCTTGGTGAATCTGGGTTTTCATGTCAGTGCGTTTCCCCGCCTCCCATGGTCGAGCATCTGCCCAGGAGCGGGGGATGTGCTTGTAAACCGTGCTGTTTTCTTTCAGATTTTCTGCCAAATCGACAGAACTCCGATACTTGCCTGCCTGACCATTTGTATCCTTTCCGAGGGCACCATACGCCCGGACAATCTCACCCTCAATTTTTTCAGGCTCAGTGACTGTTTTCTCAATCATCAATTCTGCGCCTTTGTGGGCAATGGGCAACTCATCGTCAGTGACTGAACTTGGGTAGGGAACGTACGCACATTCCTCAATGGCCTTGCGAAGTTCAGAAGGTTCATTGGCCAATCCTCTGTCTTTCCACTTAGCAATATCGCGAAATTCAGGGTCTGCGGAGTAGCGCGGCGTTTTGCTGACATCGACCACGTGCGCAATTTCATGGGCAACGGTGGTATCGAACAAGTTCAGGTCATACCTGACATCGTTGGGATCGGCATACGCCTTTCCTGTGTGGGCGTTTGACTGTTCTTCGTTGTACTCAATGCCAATGAGCCCATCCTTGCCAAGCACACCGCCTTTGGCGTTAGGCTCAGGGCCATTTTTTGTGACGCTGTGTTTGCCCATTGCAATGAGTACCTTTAGTTCCTGCACATGGGCCGGGGGCAACCGGAGAAGCAGGGCATAAACGCGCCAGGCACCGCGGCGCCCCCATTTCTCCGCATCTCCCCACGTTGATCCTTCGTCTTTGAGCCTATTCACGAGAAATTGTGCCCTAAAGCTATCGGGGCTCATGTCGATCTCAAAGCGCCGCTCAATGCACTTGATAAGGACGTCAACGTTGGTGACATGCTCGTACAGCCTGTCGAGGCACTCGTGCAGCGCAATCCCTTCAAGCGCATTCATCAACTCACCCATCATGGTTGAGTTCGTAGCAACAGCTTTTAATTCTGCCACATGAGAAGTTTCTCGAATCAGATGATGTACCAAGGCTCTGTCTCTGACAACCAAAGCTTCGCTCACTTGTGTTTCGAAGGATTTTTCGACGGTTTCGATGTCCCTCCTTCTCAACCTTTGTGGCTTTGCATTGTCCCTGTCGCCTGACTTTGTCTCAAGTACCTGATCTCTGTCTCCCATCGCTGCACCTCGCTCAAAGTTGGCAGTCATCAATCAAAAAAATACACTTGTTTTATTATCTTACAAACACTGCTTCTCTGTCAAAAGGAAGTGTCTTCGCTGGGAGTGCGGGCATCTTGCCCGCTTCGAATGATTGCTCCTTCTGGTTGGGCTGGCTCCACGGCACGATCATTTGGCTGACAAGCATAAAATACGCTTTTCAAACAAACCCTGGGTGAAACCAGCCTCTCAATTTTAAGCGCGCTTGCTTAAAATGTCTTATTGGCCTATCTCTGCTTTATCCTGCCCTTTTTGAACCTTGTTGGAGGACAGAATGAAGCGATTACCTTATGCATGGCTCTTAGCATCAGTACTTGCTGTCGGGTGCGGCGAGCGAGAGATGGTGACCTTTTCGGATTTTTGCCCCGAACAACCGGACGAAGTGCCTGGCATTTGCGGCTGTGGCGTGCCCGATGTCATCGACCCTGAAACGGGCAGTGTCGTGTGCGATCGTTGCCCGAACGACCCCAACAAAACCGAGCCTGGCGTCTGCGGTTGTGGCATACCCGACACAGACACCAACGGCAACACCATCCCCGATTGCCTTGATGAAGACGTGGATCTTTGCCCCAATGATCCCAACAAAACCAAACCAGGTGTTTGCGGATGTGGCGTGCCCGACACGATCAATCCTGACACGGGCATGGTGGAGTGCGATCTCTGCCCGGATGACCCCAACAAAACCAAGCCGGGGCTTTGCGGCTGTGGCGTGCCCGATATCGACGAGCACGGAAATATTGCCTGCGCCGAAGATTGCGATATCGCAGACTGGGATGGCGATGGCGTCATAGATGCCGAAGATGCCTGTCCTTACAATCCGAATATTACGCACGCGTCGCAGGGGGACTGCAATGTAGTCATCGTAAATGGCACGCCGCAATTCCAGATCTGGCATGCCCAGGATTTGCTCGTCATGAAGGCAGCGCTCGAAAATACGTCGAATCCGCCCACCTGGACAGAAGCTGTCATCATGCGCGATCTGAATCTGCGCGACTTGATCGATCCCAATCCGAGTATCGCGTGCAAAGCGCAAACGTGCGATGTCGACTGGACGCCCATCGTGGGATTTGGGGAATTCAGAAGCAGAGTCCTTTCTGGCGGGGGACATACCATCCGCTTCGAGTATCAGCATGGGGCAAAGCGCTGCCAGCTCACCGCACCTTTGTTTGATGAAATTAACAATGTCACCGTCACAGATCTAGTGCTCAGCTACGATGTTGGCGGCGATAGCACCGCCTCGCTGGCAGATAAAATTTACAGTTCAACCCTCAGCAATGTTCACTATCGCGGAGATTTTGCAACAACGAACATCGCACCTGAGCCAAACCGCTATATCAATGTTGGCGGCATCGTGGCCAGAAGCGAGGATTCAACGCTTCTCAACCTCAGTTTTGAGGGAACCTTCATGGTTCATGGACTCTATGATTTTGACAAAAAGCGTCTCGTTGGTTACGTTGGAAGTATCGTTGGGCATTCAGCATCAGACAAAAAAATCCATCAGATTCAAACAAAAATAACAAATTTTCAAACACAGGGGACTTTCTTGTCAATCGGGGGTACATTCGGATTCCTTTCAAACACAGGAGATGTTCAGCATATCGACAACCAAATTAATGTTATGCACCATAACACAAACTGGACCGTGGATTCTTATCTTTTGCCCGATATCGGCGGGGTAGTCGGTATGATGCTGAGTTTTCGTGCCAGATCTCACATATCCAACGTGAACAACGTTGTTGATGCCATGGTATTGAATGGTGCGGCGGACGTCGGCGGCATGGTGGGTTTTTTGCACGATGCCTCGCTTACCGATGTCACCAACACTATCGGCACGATAAACGGCTCAATTGACGACACGGGAGGGTTAGTCGGCAAAGTCAGCGGGATAAGTGTTGTTGAACGTGCTGTCAATCGCGTGAATCAAATCGTGTCGAAGAATGACAATCCATGGGAAAACGATCCATGGAAAGACGAAAGATGGGGTAACAGCATAGGAGGATTATTCGGAAGTATTGAATTTCTTAATTTTGAACCCGAAGAGATGGGTGAAGGACTCGTCATTCAATATATCGACAGCGAAGTTGGCCTTATTTCGGGTTTGCGAAAAAACATTGGTGGCTTGGTGGGGGAAGTTAATAATTATTACAGCGACATCTATTACGGCGATGAGATAACAATCAGGCATGTTGACAGCCGCGTGGAAGCGGTGAATGGTGAGGAGGCTGTGGGGGGCATCGCCGGCTTTGTGCGTGGCGGCAGGAGAGCTATCACGGTCGAAAGAGTGGCCAGCAGTGTGAGGCGAGTTGAGGGCGTGAATGCTGTGGGCGGGATTTTTGGACGCGTCAATTATGTGACGGACAGCATTCCACCATCTAGCTACGCGCAGCCAAGCGGCCTGTTTGTGCTTAATGTCTCTTCACAGGCACAGGTATTTGCCGAACGCAACGTCGCCAGCATGATGGGTGAGGTCATTTACGCGAACCAAGCCTGGCCAAGCATTCAGATTCGCTTTACCTATTCATCGGCAAGGGTTTACACGAGCGGCAACGCCATTGTGGGCACAGGTAACCACCCCAGCGCACCCATGCTGGATGGCCTTTTCATGCTCTCGGATTCCCTCTATTACCATCCATGGCCCGAGTTCATTGCCACGACGGCTCATTTTACGCCATCGGCGGACAATGCGGCCACGCTTTTCGTCCTGCAATCGAATACGTTTGAGCGCCGATGGCATCTTACCAAAACCGACATCTACGGCTCAGAGCTTGAGGTGCTGGCACTCGAACCGTTAGATTGGGCAAGGATTAGGGCACTGATGCCACCCTCCCCACAAGCGATGCGTTAGCATCGCAGGGGGCGTGGGGGAACGAGTTCCCCCACATAAAAACCTGCACGACCGTCCCGGTCGCCCGCGACGTAGTCGCCCCAGCCGGGCGTTGCGGGGCGGCGTATGAGCCCCGCAAAGGGGGTAGCGGCGTATTGGCCGCCGGCCAATAGCCGCGCAGGGGGCGCGGCCCCCACAAAAAAA
>WQTY01000191.1 GCA_009786045.1 Pseudomonadota bacterium
CCCTACAGCCGATAGCGGCGCAGGGGGCGTGGCCCCCTCCAAACACGCCATTTTATTGTCCCCACAAAGCTGTGCTGATGGCACGCCAGAGCAGGTCAGAACGGAATGGAAGTGCCTCGCCATACCTCGCTACGGCTTCGGCGTATCGTGCGTAAGACCGTGCCAGGGCCTGTGCGTCTATCATGGTGCCTGCCTGCGTATGGGGCAGATGCGCGATGGCAGATTCGACAACCGGCCTTGCACGCATGGCGATTCCCTCGTGCACGATGGCATCAAAAGTCTGGCACTTGGGGTGTGTAAGGATAGTGCGTGGAAGCAGCGGCCGGAGCGTTTCTTTGTACAGGTATCGCCAGTCGCCATGCCGCAGAAAATCGCCCGGCGGGAAGTGTGCACACAGAGCGTAGAGTTCAGGGTCAAAGAGGGGATCATATAGCGTCACGCCTCCAATCCGTGCCACCCAATCAAGTGCCCTGGCCCGCATCTCCCATTCCCACGATACGGGCAGAAAATCCCGTTCCTGCGCATGTGTCATCGAAAAAATCGGATCGACCGATTCCGGACCATGGCGTCGGACAAAGTCACAGCAAAGCCACGTTTTCGGGTCTGCGACCGATTGGTGTGGGCGAAAAATGACCTGCTGCAAGGGCGCAGGCAGTATGCGCTTGAGTGTATCGAGAAGTTTGCCGTCGGCGCTGTTGGCAATCACGCGGGCAAGAAGCTCGCGCGCCTGGTGCGGTCGCGTATGGGTGAGTTCGCGAACGAGCGCTGGCCATGCGCGACGGGAAAGCAGATCTCGCCAGAGCGCTTCGCGCCGTACCTTGACGAGGAAATTCCCGCCATACCCCGTGATGATGCGGCATGGGCCGTGCACTTCGCGCATGGCGCGATAGACCGCCAGCGAAGTTTCTATACCAGGTGCCACGAGCGGGCCATGAAGGCATTGCCGGTATAGGTCTGGCTCACGGAGTGTCCAGACGTCGTCCATCGAAATGCGCGTGAGCCGAATGGGGAACGCTTTTTCGAGAATATCGAGCTCTCTGGACTCATCACAGCTGGGATGACGTGCCGAAACGAGCGATACTGCATTGACGTGTGTGCCCCTGGCAAGACCCGAGCAATAGGTCGCCAGGATGCCGGATGAGTCCAGGCCGCCGGAAAGCGTAAATACCAGCGGCAGATCGTCCGGGATTCGGGAGACGGCCGAAAAAAGCGCTTCGCGCAGCTGAGCGGCATGATCTTTGGCCAGAGATCTATTGGGTGCATCACTCGGGCGCCAGTAGCGCTGATACGTCGCTCGCCCGTCTCTGAGCCAGAGACTCTCTCCCGCCCGAAGCCGCTCGCTGCCCAAAAAGCAGTCATCGCGGGAGGCAGCGTCGATCCCCCACAGAAATCGGCCAAACCATGTTTCGTCTAACGGCGCTTGTACGGCTACCGCCGCATGTCGCTCGGGCGAAGACGTCATGCTCAGCCCCCCCTCAGGCGAGACATGAACCATCCAGGGCATGACCCCAAATTTATCGCGAAACACACACACCGCATCGCGCCTGGGCCAGAAAATGACACCCGAGACCGGCAAGGCAACGAGCCTTTCAAGTCGGCGCAGCGCCTCAGGCTCGCTCCAATCATCGTACAGGGCACCTGCCTCTTTGAGCATGTCTTTTGCGATGCCCCGCCCACCTGTGCCGAGAATCGCCACCACGGCCTCTTCGCTGCAAACAACAGCCAGCGGGTGAGGGCCAGCCAGCTCGTCGCTCGAAAGATGCCAGCTCGCAGACTCCGCCACGAGTTGCCAGGGGGCTGCGAGTGGCGGCGTTAAATTTGTGGATAGCCAGAGATCAGCCACACAGCCTCCCGATTTGTCCGATGCGTGTCCTATACCGCTCCTAACGTGATTTGCCTGGCATCAAAACCACCCCGGCGCCGAGGCGCCACCCCTCCAAAGGAGGGGAATTTGAGGGCATCTTTGCGATAAGCGATACCTGTGAATAGCGTATATGCTTAAAACAATAATGTTCTCGAAAAAATTAACGCCTATGGAGGTTGCCCCTTCAAAATTGCCGATGTCTGTGTTCGCAATGCAGAAGGCAGTCGCCAAAAACGATACATGTCGCCCTCTACCCACAAGCGATGCCGAATGGCATCGCAGGGGGTGTGGGGGAACAAGTTCCCCCACAAAAAAAGAAAAATCAAACCTTCACAATATTATAGGTGAGCGTTTCGCCTTCGATCGTGAGTGACATGGGCTGTGTTTCGTTTGAGGGTACGACGCGTGCCAGCAGGTTTGTGGCGATGGCATCTGACCATGTTGAGAACATCTGCCGAATCGTTTCTGATTCCGATTGCCAGGTCAGCACCACGCGATCTTCGATTTCCAGGCCGATTTCCTTTCGAGTCAGCTGGAAGCGCCGCAGGCAGTCTCGCATGTACGCTTCGATGCGAAGGGCTTCGGTGATGTGCGTGTCAAAGGCGACCCAGAAGCCCGCTTCTTCGGCAATCGCCAGGTCGGGATTGGGCAGCGCTGCCATGATGAGATCCTCTGCCAAAACCGTCACGGCTTCGCCGTCGAGGTTTATCTCGAACGGTTCGCCTGCCCGGGCTTTGGCAAGGACGTCAGCATGATGTTGACCAATCGCCGCCGAAAGCGCTTTGATCTGTTTGCCAAACTTTGGCCCGGCCGTGCGGAAGTTGAGCTTGATTTCGTAGTCGAGCGGGCTGGGAACGCCAACATCGAGGATTTCTACGGCTTTGACGTTGAGGTCATCCTTGAGAATGTCTTGAAAACGGTGCGCAGCCTTAAGACCAACGGCATTGGCCGGCCCAAGGATGAGCTTCTGAAGCGGCTGGCGGATCTTAAGTTTCTGGGCGTCGCGCGCCGAAAGCGCAAGCTTTGTGAAGGCCACCACGGCATCCATCTCGTCGCGCAGCTCAATATCGATCTTGCCTTCGTCTGCGACCGGATAGGGCTCCAGATGCACCGATTCTTTGGCCTCCGACAGGGCGCCGCGAACGAGATTCTGGTACATGTTTTCGGCGAGGAATGGCATGAATGGGGCAATGAGGCGGAGCAGGGTGTAAAGGCATTCGAAGAGGGTTTCGAAGGCAGCTTGTGACTGCTCGGCATCGTCGGCAGCGATCTTCCAGAAGCGCTTGCGATTGTGCCGGACATACCAGTTCGACAGATCCTCGACAAAACGCTCAATGGCCAGTGCCGCCGTCCGCACGTCGATGGCTTCAAAACCCGCCCGGCAACGATCGATAAGAAGTTGGAGCTCGGTCAGTATCCACTGGTCAAACAGCGAACGTTCTGCAAACGGCGTCGAGCTGTCAGTTGGCGTCCAGTTTTCCAGGCGCGCGTAGTTTGTAAAGAAGGCGTAGGTGTTCCAGAGCGTGTTGATAAAGCCGCCGCGAACTTCGCGAAGCGGGCCGAAGCCAAAATTCAGGTTGACCTCCGAATTCTGGCGCACATAAAGCCAACGCATGACATCTGCGCCCACCTTCTCGGCGGCGTCGTCAAACCATATGGCGTTGCCTGACGACTTGTGCATCTCCTGGCCATGTTCATCGCGAACGAGCGCATGCCCCAAAAGCGTCTTAAATGGTCGCATGTCCTCCATCATGGTGCTCATTGACAAAAGGCTGTAAAACCAGTTGCGGAACTGCCCCGGAAAACACTCAATGACCAAATCGGCGGGCATCCATTTCTGCCAGTATTCGCGATCCGTGTTGTACTTCGCGGTCGAATACGGCACGATGCCCGCATCCAGCCAGGGGTTGCCCACGTCTTCGATGCGCGACATCTTGTCGCCGCAATGCGGACAGGCAATTTTGACGGCGTCAATCCAGGGCTTGTGAGGCGTATGGCCTTCGAAGAGATCCCATCCTTCGATGGCGCGTGCCTTGAGCTCTTCGCGGCCGCCTATCACGTCAAACTTCTCGCACGACTCACACACCCAAATCGGAAGTGCCAACCCCCAATACCGCTTCTTCGATATCATCCAGTCGTGCATGTTCGTCAGCCAGTCGACCTCGCGCTCCTTCCCAAACTCGGGAATCCATCGGATATCCTTTGCCACTTTAATGATGCGATCTCGCCAGTCCATTCGGATATACCACTCGTCGACCATCCGAAACACGAGCTCATCGCCAGTGCGCCAGCAGTGAGGATAGACATGAGGATACTGCTCGCTGGCCACGAGCAGCCCCTTTTCCTTAAGGCTCTGAATGACGGCCGCACGCGTCTCGTCCGAAGTCGCGTTCATGCCCGTCAAAAATCCAAACTTTGGCAAGAAGTTCGCCCCCTCATCCAAAGGCGCAAGCATCGGCAGCCCAAGAGATGCCCCAAGCTTATGATCCACATCGCCGCACCCCGGCGCGATATGCACGATACCCGTTCCCTCGCCAGTACACACGATGGGCGAACCATGGCTGTCGCGCCCGCCATCAATTACCCTGTGTGCCGAAGCGGCCGTCTCATGCATGCTCTCATCGGTAAAAGGATAACCTCCCGAAACGTGCGCCGCCTCCAGCTCATCAAACGGGCCGCGATAACGCAAGCCCACCAAATCGGCGCCCTTCACCGTCCCCTCGATTTCATACCCGCCGCGCTCATTAAAAATCTGCGCCAGCGGCTTGAGCTTGGGCACGCCCTCAATCCAGTTTTCCTTATATTGCCGCTCCAAACGCTTAAAATTCAGATTCTCCTCGGCAAAATAATACAGCTCCCCATCCTGCTTGCTGCGAAGTTTGACATAGTCCAGGTCGACATTCACCGCCGCCGCCACATTGCAGGACAGCGTCCAGGGCGTCGTCGTCCAGACCAGAAGATTCTCTCCGGGCCTGTCGATGAGAGGAAACTTTACAAAAAGCGACGTGTGCACCACGTACTTGCGCCCCTCAATGATCTCCATCTGAGAATACGCACTGCCGCTTCGGCCCGACCAGGGCATCACGTCCGTACCGCGATAAATCAAACCCTCCTCAAAGCACTTCTTCAGGAATGACCATATCGTGTAGTTGTTCTCCTCACTCATCGTATAATAGGAATTGTCCCAGTCCATCCACATGCCCAGCCGAATCGACTGATCGCGCTGAATGGCCGAAAACTTGCGAACCCGCGCCTTGCAATCCTCCACAAACCGGTCAATGCCGTAGTCGCGAATCTCCTTCTTTGAGGCAAAACCATGCGACTTCTCAACCTCGACCTC
>WQTY01000192.1 GCA_009786045.1 Pseudomonadota bacterium
GCGATACGCGTCTNCCCCCTGTGCGGGGCCTCAATCGCCGGCCCCGCAACGCCCCGCTCTCTGCGACTGCGTCGCACGGACGCGCACTGCGCGCCCCTACAGATCTTTTGTGGGGGAACTGCTCCCCCTTTAGGGGGACGCCAGCGAAGCTGCTAGGGGGTTCTCACACCCCCTGCGATACTTCGTATCGCTTGTGGGTGGGTGGAGAAATGATTCATTTTTGGCAAGCTGATCAGGTGAGCAAAAATTGTGTAAGGGCGGATGGCAATCCGCCCGCATCGGTATCATGTTGCCTTTGCAAAAGCACGATTTACCCCCGTCATTTTTAAGCGATTGCCCTGTGTTGAAGCTGTGTAACGCTTGAGGAATCAACCCAAAGAGGGTATTATCAGGATAAGACGGAAATAAGCCGTTGCACGATTTGATATAAAAATGACGGAGAGCGCTGTTCATGGTCAATACATAACCAAAATACCAAGACATGGATAAAATACATGAGTACTGAAAATGATGTGTCTGCGAAAGAGAGCTTCTGGGTTGTTGGAACCAAGTTTGGCGGAAAAGACGACCAACTAGAACGCTTTTTGCAGGAGGGCATTTGGGAGTGCGGCACGGACAAGCATGCAAATAAGGTAAGGTCTATTCAGGTTGGGGAACGCATCGCGGCAAAATCTGGCTATAACACCAAAAAAGACTTACCCTTCGATAATCGTGGTCAGGATGCTTCTGTCATGGAGTTTAAAGCCATAGGCACGGTGACGCAAAATTTGGGCAATAGTCGAAGGATCCGCGTTGATTGGCAAAGGGTTTCCCCTTCACGCAAATGGTATTTCTTTACTTGTATGCAAACGATTTGGCGGATACCGCGAGATCCTGAATGGAGGCATGCTTGGCTTGCCGACGCCTTATATCGCTTTGCGTTCAATGGCGAAGAACAAGACATAGATCGCTTTCGCCACGAACCCTATTGGCGCGGGCGGTTTGGCGATAGCGTAGACCCACGCGTTGCCTGGACAGCTTTCTACGAAGAGCTGGCAGACAAGCTTCTTACATATAGAAACCGACGCGGCGAGTTGCTTGCGGGGATTTATGAATTTAGTCTGAAAGTCGCTGGCTTGTCGAAGTCGTTGCTTGAAGATGGTGAGGGTAATCCCTTACGTGACATCTGCCCATTCACAGTCATGAGCCTATTTAATAGGCAGATTGCTGACGAAAACCGCAAGGCGATTGCGACTGAGTTGGCTCATTTTCTCGGAGTTTCAATACCAGCACCAGATTCGTTTGTGGGCATTCCTTTCGTTGCCAATCCGAGGCAATGGTTTCGGTGGAAGGGTAAGAAATATCAGTCTGACAATATTGAGCTTCTGTGGGACGTCTATGCGCAGGCGTTCAATATGGAGAGTGCGGATAATACTGATGCAAGGGAATCCTTATCTAAGGCCTTTGATGCGGCAATGCAGCTTGAGGGTGTCGGAAAGAATCTTACCATTGGGTTACACTGGATTCGCCCCTGGCGTTTTGTCGCACTCAGTACCCCCTGCGTTGATTACATTATTGGCACACTTGGCGAGCAAGTCGGCAAACGGGGGGCTAAAAGTATTTTTGTCGGCAAAAAAAGCGCTAAAAATGCCGATGAATATTTTGCGCTGATAGACACTCTCAATGAGCATTTTCAGGACAAAAATTGTCCTGTATTTTCCTTTCCCGAGCTTTCCCTTGTGGCATGGGAGGAATGGAGTAGGAAGGGAATGCCCTCAGATGCACAAGAGGAAGAGGAAGAGCCTGATCTTGATGTCGATGAGACTCAAGATAAGCCGCAAGCAGACGCTGATACCTCCTTGGCAAAATTTACCCTCGACGACATTCTCTCTGATGGTTGCTTTCTCCCGCGCGAAAAGCTCGAAAGCATTCTCAAACGTCTGCAGTCTAAGAAAAATCTCATCTTGCAGGGGCCGCCGGGAACAGGCAAGACTTGGTTGGCGAAACGTTTGGCGTATGCTCTGTTAGGGGAACGCAATGACAAAAAAGTGCGAGCGGTGCAGTTTCATCCCAACCTGTCATACGAAGACTTCGTGCGAGGCTATCGCCCAAGTGCTGACGGAAAACTTGCCCTTGTAGACGGTTTTTTCATGGGCATGATAGCATTTGCCAAAGAAGATCCTGACAACAGCTATGTTGTGATTATCGAAGAAATCAATCGAGGCAATCCAGCGCAGGTGTTTGGCGAAATGTTGACCTTGCTTGAGGCTTCCAAGAGAAGACCGGAGTATGCCTTAGAGCTTTCCTACAAATGTGTTGACGAAGCGCCCACCTTCATTCCACCAAACCTCTACGTTATTGGCACAATGAACATCGCCGATCGCTCGCTTGCCCTGGTCGATCTGGCGCTGCGCCGTCGATTTGCCTTTGTCGATCTAGAACCCACTTTGGGACTGGCATGGCGATCATGGTGTGAGAAAGAGTGTGGCATGGCTATGGAAGTTTTGCAGGAAATCGAAAAACGCATCCATGCACTAAACGATGACATCAGGAATGATCGTGAGCTTGGGGCACAATATCGCGTGGGGCATAGTTACGTGACGCCATCAAAACATAGCGATGCCCGCGAGTGGTTTTGCGAGGTCGTCGAAACTGAAATCGGCCCATTGCTCGACGAGTATTGGTTTTCTTCGCCAGACAAGGCGAAAAAAGCAAAAGAACGTCTGCTTGAAGGACTTAGCTTGTGAGTTGTGTCGTTGGAGATGAGCGCCACGGATCGGTGGGACGGTTCGGTGACATCCCTGTGCGCAACCTATGGTTGCTTATGTTGTATGCATCGGATCTCTTTCAAGAGTTTGAGCATGCAAAACGTTCTATCGAAGACAACCTTGACGACATCCCCGAGCTCATTGCAGAAATGCTGTGTTGCCACGTTGAGCGCCGCATTCAACGCAATCTCAGTTATGGCTATCGCGCAAAAGACGAGACAGGGAATCGTGTTCGGGGGCGCATCAACATCCTGCAAACGGAGGCGCATCATCTGCTTGCACAGGGCAGGGTCGCCTATCGTTTCGATGAGCTGACTGTAAATACCGCCAGAAACTGTTACGTGCGAGCGGCATTGAACAAGTTATCCGCAATCGTCGAGCACAAGAATTTGGCGCATAGATGCAGAACACTGGCACTGCGGTTACAGCGAATGGGGGTTATTGGCGACTGCCCAAGTCGCGCTGAAATCTTTTTGGAGCGTATTGGCAGACACGATGCAGGGGACAGGCTCATGATGTTTGCGGCACATTTGGCGTTCAATCTTGCGCTGCCTACAGAAACGCCGGGAACTCAGCCATTATCTTCGCCGCACAGAGATATCCATTGGGTTAGACAGCTATACGAAAAGGGCATTGCCGGATTTTATAAGGTTGTTCTTGGCGATAGAGGCTGGCGTGTAGCTACTGGCAAAACCATTCACTGGTTCAAGGAAGATCAGAGTGCAGGCATAGAGCGTATCCTCCCGACCATGCGAATCGATATCGTTCTGGACAATTTGGCTGAAGGACGTCGTATCATCATCGACACAAAGTTCAATGCAATGCTGACCCGTGGCTGGTATCGCAAGGAAACACTGCGAAGCAATTACCTGTACCAAATCTATGCTTATCTCAGAACACAAGAAAGTGTTGGTGATTCACTTGCCAACAATGCCACAGGGCTACTGCTGCATCCCTCAGTGGGCAACGATGTTTTCGAAACTGTCACCATTCAGGGGCATAAAATGGTGTTTGCTACGGTCGACCTCGCACAAAATGCGAAGGAGATTCGTGAAAGGTTGCTTGAGGTTGTGGGATATTCTTGTAGTGCCGCATATTGACGTAGCGGCACGGCAATGGGTCATCTACTTGTTCGAGCACTCTGTTTGGCCTCAGGAACCTCCCCATCCCCTGCAAATATCAGCATTTGGCGCATTTTAGTGTCTTTAGAAAATGTCCCCCCTTAGTCTTTGAGAGGATGTTGGCTTCGCCGACAGGGGGAGCATCAGGCGTTTTTCAGCGTCTCGATTTCATCTGGTGTAAGGCCGGTTGTTGATGCGATTTGGTTAATGGACAATGGAATTTTCAGAAGATTTCGAGCGATAGCATACTTTTCTTGCAGTGTGCCTTGCTGCAGACCTTGTTGCAGACCTTGCTGCAAACCTTGCCGCAGACCTTCTTCTCGGGCATCCTTTTCTAAAGCGGCTTGATCACGGCGTGCTTTTTCGCGGCGTTCGAAGATATTGCGTGTTTGTTCCTCGGCAGTTAATTCTCTGTACCTGTTCACGGCTTTACCCACTTCCCTGTTTCTATTGGATACTCTGTCCAGATCTTCATCAGATTCTGCAGCAATAAACTGTGCCCAGTCATATAGTTCTGTGCCATCTGCGTTTTGTGGCAGCTTCTTAAGTTCGAGTGTATGGATTTCCTGAATGTCTGTGAAACTGACACCAGCAGAAGGATCATACCAAACAAAACGATGATGGTATTTATCGCTCTCATGGATAAGGTTGCTGTCTAGAATAACAATGCTGATGACCTTCTGAATGGCATCGTATTCCTGACCACTGCCAATCTGCTCAGCTATCAGCTTTGCACCATAGAGAACGATTCGATTGCGCAGCGTCGAACTCACCCGCAACTGGATTTCGATGTGGATAATTTTTCGGCTTTTTGTGTAAAGCTTCACGTCGACAATGGACTGCTTATCTCCGTCGAATTCTGGCAATAGCAGGGGATCAGCTATCTCAATCTGGTCAAAATCTTCGTCCGGCAAACGCAACAACGACTTAAGCAGGGCCAGCAAAAACTCCCTGTTGCGTTCGTCGGCAAAAAACAGACGGAAGATGATGTCACTCTTAACTGGGATAAATGGTTTCATGGTCATTTCTGTTCTTGTCACTCAGTAACGGGGAGCCCAACCAGACATACGGATTAACCCATAGCATCATTTTGCCGCGCAAGGTATTGCTTTCGCAGTGCGAAGATTATTCGGTTGCTATACGCATTCGATGCATCGCAAGGTCATAGTGGGGCTAAACCTTCATGCGATTGCCCTGCCCACAAAATTTATCCTTGCAAACGAGTCATGGTGTAACAAAACCAGTCCCGATGGGTCGGCGGGTGTGGGGGATCAATGCTTCCTCCACGAAAGAAAAAAGGCGCGGTGTATCTGCCTTTGGCAGATAGCCGCGCCC
>WQTY01000193.1 GCA_009786045.1 Pseudomonadota bacterium
AAAATGCGGATTGCAGCGGCGGGTGGTGTGCGGCCGGCCTCTGGGCCTGGCACCTGTTCAGAAATAATACAGGCAAAGACGAGCCGTCTGCCGAGAACAAACTGTCTGCCGAGGAAGATCCATCGGCTGAGGGCGAATCGTCTGTCAAGCTGGCATCCGAAGATGCCGAGTTTTCAGACCTCAGGAGAGTCATTCGTGCGGCCGTTACTTACGCACATTGGAAACCCTATCGGCAGAATAACAAAGACTTCACCCATACCGCACAAGCTATCCTTGATGAGCTTCAGGAAGATTCGCAATGGCCCATTGCCAGCTGGCTCAAAGCACGTGCCCATTTTGTGATCGGGAATTTCGACCAGGCTTCAGCGCTGTTGGAGCCGTATGTTTCGCCACAGCCTCCCTTCGTCTATCCGCCTGCCCAAATACTCTACGCTCAAACACAGTTCGAGCTTGGCATGTTCCAAAAGGCTTTTGATCTCTCAGAGACAATTCTCAATGCCAAGCAGGCAGAGCCAGACGACATTGAGCGAGCCCATATCACCAGGATGTATGCCCAGGCCTACCTTGCCAACTGGGATCTCACCCAGCCCATCCTCAATGACTTCATCACTGCCAACAAAGACAATGCCCAGACCCTTGATGTGGCGGTTTCTCTTTGTAGCCAATTCGGACACACCGACACATGCCAGGTCGCTTTCCAGCGTATTCTCGAAACTGAACCCCAAAACCCCGCCGTTCTGTATGCCCTCTCCAATATACTCATTTCTATCATTACAGTAGACAATCTCATTAATGCGCAGATCAGGAAACATCAGCCCGCCTTCGATTACCTGAAGAATATCGTTGACCAGGCCATTGAACTGACACCAGGCAACATTCGGCTCTGGGTCTATCGCTCCCTGATACTTATCGCGCAAAATGACCTGACTGGTGCAAAAGCTGCCCTGCTTGAGGCAGAACGAGACGAACGACACGCCGGGGCACTGCGACTGAATGAGATTCTCACCGCCAAAATTTCCAACGACAAAACCAGACAGGATACAACACCTGCCCTCTATGCGGCATGGGCCAATGATGTTCATTTGCTCCCCGATGCCTATCTGCTGTCCAATCTGCTCAGAGCCCACCAGATGTATGACGAAGCCTCTCTGGTCATCGAAAGGATGCGTGTCCGGTACCCACAAAACCTCAGCCTCCTGGGCGAACGTTTCAGAATTGCCATAGCACAGCATGATCTTGCCAAAGCGGAGGACAGCTTCGAGAGATTCAGATCCGCACGGGCTCTGACGCACGACCATCAATTCCAGATGGCAATCCTTGCCGTCAGCCTGGGAGACGCAGATGACGCACTCAAGCGCATGAGCACCCTCGTAGCACAGGCACCCAATCATGATGACTATTTGTTTAGTTTAGGTATGCTCTACTTTAATCGGCAGGACTTTGGCTCGGCAAAGGTCTACTTCGACCGTGCCCTCCAGATCGATATCACAAACGCAAAGTATCACTTCTACAAAGGACGCAGCCTCTATGAGGAAAAAGCCTTCAATGAGGCACTCCTCGCCTTCAACGAAGCGAGTCGTCATGACGAATCCAACAAAGAATATGTCTTCTGGATTGGACTAACCCTCGCCGGACTCAACCACTACGAAGAAGCGCTGCGCGCCTTCACCACTGTCATTGATACATTCAATGCCAGGCCAGATGCAGACAGAACCGACAGAGATCGCGCTGATGCCGCAGAAGCTCACTTCTATCGCGCAAATCTGAACCAGCAGCGACAACGGCGCTTTCATGCCGAAGAGGACTTTGTCGCTGCCAACCGGCTCGCCCCCCTCAACCCACGATACGTTCAGGGTTATGCCACCTTCCTGTTCGAAAGTGGAAAACTGAATGCCGCTCTGGCTGAAATCGCTAAAATCGAAGCCATTCACGGAACAAATCTTGATGCCGGCCTGTTCTTTGCCAAAGGCCTGGCTCTGCTCAAAATCAACAAACCCAAAGAAGCTCTCACTGCCTTCGAAATTGCACGCGACAAAGGCTTTGCCGAACGCGCCAGCACTGGTATCATAGGATTCAAAGATCCCGCTGAAGTCTACGAAAGGTTAGGCTATCTGTACCGAGATTTCGGAAGAAAAGCCGATGCTCGCCAGGCCCTTGAAAAATACCTCAATACTTCTCAGCACCTGTCTGCCACAGATAAACGCGAAATCACACTTCAATTGGAGAGGCTCTAACCCCATTCGACGGAGCAAAGTCAAACATGAGATTGTTATGTGTTGTTGATAGTACCCTAAAGACCGTGCTTGAGCAGGGCCTGCGAGGTGCAGCTTTTATCTGGTGCAAATCCTGGACAGAAGCAAGCCAGGCCCTTGCCCGGGAAACTATCGACTTCATCATCGCACTGGGACGGCTCGTTGAGAATGATACTGCCGCACTCCACATGTGGGCCGCAGCAAGCCAAATCCGCTATTTCGCCACACAGGCGGTCTTTGTCGACCTGTCTTACCATGCTGCGAATCTCATTCAGAGCTTCTATCCACAAATCAAACTCATCTCCTACCAAAACAACCCCTCACAATTCTTCCTCCAACTCCAAACCTGCTGGCCCGAATTCATCACAGAAGTGCATTCATCCTCCGAAAGCATCAACTCCGCTTCTACCAATGCCAAACTCTATGCCAAATCCCAGCTTGGTTCCAACCGCAGCGAGCAAAGCCACTCAGCCGTTGCCCAACTCGCCCCCCCCAACGAGCTCCAGGCCCGCTTCGAACCACCCTCAAAACAGTCCCGATACACCGGCAGCCTTGCTGCTGTCTCATCGATTCCTTTGGGAATACACACTTCCAAATCTGCACCCCCCACCACGCGAACTGCTACCCCCAATCCCTTCCATGTCCCACATGCAAAAGAAGACTCCTCAGACATCGAACTCTCCCTTGCCGACATGTCGAGCATCTCAGGGCTCACCCCTATCTCCTCCATCTCCGGCATCGACCACATCCTCTTCGCTGCCAGTGGAGAAGACGACATTGCCCCAGTGCAAATACAAGCATCACCTTACCAGAGCTCACCTGCCGCAACGGCATCAAAATCCGAATTCGAAGGTACCCTTTCCCCCTCCGAATTAAAGGCATCCCCTCCCAAGAAAATCTGCCTGAAACGCGATGCCAGTGACGTCCTCATCGGGAGCCTCAACTTCGGCACCCTGATGCGCGTTATCGTCACCATCTCAAGACTGGAACTCACCGGAATCCTCACCATTAAAAACAAAACGCATACCGTCAACATTGAGTTCAAAAACGGCAGCGCATTCTCAAACAGCAACCCTTCCCTCATTATGGGCGCTTTGTCCTGGGCCGTCGGCGACTATAGCTTCAACCCTCAGAGCATGCTCTCCCATAAAGCTGAACCCATCAATCTGAACGTGCTCATTACCACCACGCTCAAAGAGGTTTTCTCCCTCAGCCCCATCCTCAAAGCACTCGGTTCAGAACTCCAAAAATATGTCCTGCTGACAAATTGGTTCAAACCACGGCAACACGAAGCACAATGGTGGGAAAAGTGCAGCGGACTGACAAAACTCACCGATGTCATGCTTGTCGAAAATGTTTCCGTCGATATCATCGCCAGAGACATCTACCTGGCCTGGCTTTGTGACGAGATCGTCTTCATCAATGCCCCCTTCCACGGAAAAATCTCCATCGTCTACGACAAATCACGCGCTCAATCCAGCCTGCCCGACAAACGCGAAAAATCCAACTTCGGCGCAAGCAATCCACCCGAAGACGCCCACCTGAACTCCATCAAGGTCGAACTCGCACGCATCAAGCACAGCTTCGAATCTGCCGACGGCTACACCATTCTCGGCCTCAAACCCGGATGCGGCACAAAAGCTCTCGATGACGCCTATTACGCATGGATCAATCGTTACCATGCCGATCGCTTCGTCCGCTACCGCGACGAGGCTGTCATCAAGCTCGCCAACGACCTTCTTGTCATGATGAACACCATTTATCCCAAAATTTCTAAAATGGAGCGCCTTGGGTCATCTGCCTTCCGATCATCCAACAGTCAGCTGAACACAAATACNCCCGCCCCCTCCTCGCTCGGAAACCAACGCATCGGCAGCGGAAGAAATCGGCCTCCCACCCTCCAGCCCACACCACCTCCCTCAGATCAGCGGCACAGAACCAGCTCTCACGAATTTAACACAGCAGAAAACCTGAATTCTGCCATCAACACCTCACGCACCAACCGCGTCCACATCCGGCCAGCATCCACGACGACCGGCCGCACGGTTCCGAGATCCCCTGCATCCACCACTGCAAACGAAAATCCGCCCCCCCTCAAGATGAGCGACTACCTGGCGAAACGCACCAACTCATCCCCCTACCTGAATACCGTAAACCCTTACACCGAAACTGTCAGCCCTACGACTCAGCCCAATACCGCCGACTCAGCACCACCCAAATACACCCCCGCCGGGCTGCCGCCCATCTCACCTGAACAAGCCTTCAAAACTGGCCGAAAAAGACTGCTGCTTGGACTCAACCAGGACGCCCTCGACGCCTTCGCCCAAGCACAGAGCGGTGACCCCACAAACCCAGACTACATCATTCATCATGCCTACGCCTCGTTCCTGGTAATCCCCTCACACGCCGATAATGCCATCACCACCATTCGGGAACAAATCGAATCGGCACAGGCAGCCGCCAAACTCAATCCCTCCGAAACACAAAAACAACTCCTGTTCTCTGCCTACTATTTCCTCGGAAAAATACTGCTCGCCCAGGAAAACTACCCACAAGCCGCCGAGTACCTGAAACGCGCCAACAAAATTAACCCAAGCGACGTCGATACCCAACGATCCCTTCGATATGCCACGATGCAAATCGAAAAACTCTCCCAAAAAGCCACCAACAAAGGCCTGCTCGCTCGCTTCAAAGACTCCTTTGGAACAAAATCCTGACGCACGGTTCAGGCACCCACTGCCGCGTTCGTCCCGCCAATCTCATCCACAAACCGCCCCCTTGTGTCAAAGCGGCCGCTATTGCCGCACCACCGGGCGGCAATACGCGTCCGGGCGCGGCTATCGCGCACAGCACAATACGCCGCGCCTTACCCATGGCTTTCGGCCCACATGCTTCCCCCAACACATCCCCCCCTAAAATATAAAAGGGCATTTTTTCCCAC
>WQTY01000194.1 GCA_009786045.1 Pseudomonadota bacterium
GTTGCCCTGCGCTCTGTGGGGGAGCAATGCTCCCCCACACCCCCTGCGTGCATCGCTTGTGGGTGAGGTGACAGCCCCATAACAACCTCGGTGTGTCTTACTTGCGTGCTTGCCACAGCAATTTGATTGTGGTACGCAGCAGGAGCCCTATCTTTGAATGAAATACAACGTCGTCAGTGAGTCGTGCTGGAAACTTGTTTTTCATTTTTGCTGGGGGTGGCTTCAACCTGGATTTCCTAAGGATATTTTTAAGATGAAACAAAAGCTTAAGGTTCTCATTTCCGCTGTGGTGTTGGGTGCAATGTTGAACAGCTGCTTTGGCAGCTTCGGTGCGACGCGATTTTTGTATAACTTCAACGACAGCTTCGACAACAAGTTCGTCAAAACCATCATCATGTGGTGTTTTACGATCCTGCCTGCCTATCCCCTGTTTATTTTTGCAGACTTCTGGATCATCAACCTGATTGAGTTCTGGTCGGGCTCAAACCCGATTTCTGGCGCGACTTATGAGTACTCCGACGATGGTTCGCTTCTCGTTCATCTTGATGATGGCACCCTTCGGGTTGTTCCCGTCTCGGAGAACAGAATGCTCGTTGAGCGCGATGGTGCAGTCGTGGGCGAAGTCTATATGGGAGACGACAAGAAGGTTCAGATGACGGATTATGCGACGGCAACGGTGCGCGAGCTGGATGTTTCGCATCTGCCTGAAATGTAAGCGATTGCCGGTTGCCAGCAGGGGCAGGCCTGCGTGTCTGCCCTTTCAAGTTCCTCCGTGAACCAAAAAAAATCATGATATGCGTTTTTTCCGTGCTATAGTCTGTTTCAGACCAGTAGGGCGCGTCCTTGCCCGGTTTGAGAAACGCCAGGTAAATCTTCAGGTTTTGGCGTTTTGAGCACTGCTCTCGGGTTGGATTCGGACGCATTTATCGACCTTTTCACTTGCTGAATTAGACTACAAATTGGAGCTCCCTTGACTCGTAAGATCCTGATTAATGGGCGTCGTGAGGAAGAACTGCGCGTTGCGATTGTTGAAAACCAAACTCTCGAAGATTTCGAGATTGAGACCAAACGCAGCGGCCTTTTGAGAAATAACATCTATCGTGGCGTGGTATCGAATATTGCGCCGAGCCTGAATGCGGCTTTTGTGGATTTTGGCGAATCGAAGAATGGCTTTCTGGCCTTCAATGATGTCGTCGAGAGTGCGTACCACAAGCCGGTAAAGGGCGAACCGCAGCGGATATCGGAGATATTGGTGCCGGGTCAGCCTTTGATTGTGCAGGTTATTAAGGATGCCACCGGCCAGAAAGGGGCGCAGGTGACGACGAATATCAGCCTGGCGGGGCGGTATTTGGTGTTGCGTCCTAAGGATGCGAAGAGTGGTGTGTCGCGCAAGGTCGATGAGGACGCGCGGGCGGATTTGACGCAGAAGGCGCGCAGTCTGGATTTGCCTGAGGGGTATGGCTGCATTGTGCGTACGAATGCGACGGATCAGCCGCGTGCGATTCTGCTTCGCGATGCGAAGGTTCTGGTGCAGCTCTGGCGCAAGATGGAGGCGGAGTACAAGCGCGGGACGGAGCCGACGCTGCTGTATAATGATCAGGACATCGTCGTTCAGATCATGCGCGATTACTTCGATTCGACCATTCATGAGGTTCTTATCGACAATAAGTCCTGCTATGAGCGTGCCCGCGCCTATGTTCATGCCACGGTTCCCGGCGGCGAAGACCGGATCAAGTGCTACGAAGACAGGATGCCGCTTTTTTCGAGGTATAATCTTGAGAAGCAGATCAATCAGATCTATGCGCGTCAGGTGTCGCTCCCGAGCGGTGGTTTTATTGCCATCGATCCGACGGAGGCGCTGACGGCGATTGATGTCAATTCGGCGCGTTCGACAAAGCGCGAGACCCAGGATTTGACGGCCTATCATACGAATATTGAAGCGGCGGTCGAGATTGCTCGCCAGCTGAGAATGCGCGATATTGGCGGCCTCATTGTCATCGACTTTATCGACATGAAGTCGGGCAAGCATCAGCGCGATGTGGAGCGCGTGATGCGCAATGCCATGTCTCGCGACAAGGCACGCAATAAGGTCGAGCGCATCAGTGCCAATGGCCTTTTGGAGATCAACCGGCAGCGCATCAGCCAGGCGCTTTCCCAGAGAACGCACCTTCAGTGTCCGACATGTGGCGGGCGAGGCTTTGTGCCTACAATTGAGGCCATGGGGCTGAGCCTGATCCGCGAGATCGAGGCGCGTGCGATCGATGGCAGCATTGGCGGGGTAGTCATTACGCTTCATCCCGATATTGCCCAGGCTTTTCAAAATGCGCGCCGTCACGACATTGCCCAGCTTGAGGAGGTGTTTTCGATTCGCATAGAGATCCTTGCCTCGCGCGACATGTCGAGGGGAGAGAACGCCATTGAGTGGCTGACACGTGCACAGGAAAATGAGCTGCGCACAGATCGCCCGCAAGCTTCGGCTTCTGCGGTGGATGCCGCTTCCATTGTTGACGCTGTCGAGGCGTACAATGCGAACGGAGCCGGCGACGATGACAGCTACCGGCCCAATGATTTTGAAGAGTTCTCAAGCGAGGAGGCGCGCCGAAAGCGCGCTGCCAAAAGAGCGCGCCGGGAGGGGCAGGCTTCGCATTCGCATGCCGCGCAAGAGCAGGCTCAAGTCCATTCGCACTCGCGTGCGTCTCAGGCGCATGCTGCGGTGTCTGTTTCTGCGAATGTTGAAATACCGCCGGAAGGGGCGTGTTGTGAGGCGTGTGTACAGGGGCTGGTGTGTGTCAATGCGTTGGGATTTGCTGTGTTGGCGATGCTCGTCAGGCATGCCCATTGTCAGCTTGAAGCGCCGTGCCGTGAGCGGGTTTCGCATCGTCGGCGCCCAGATTTGAAGCGCAAGGGAAAATGTTGCGAGAAGTGTGACTTCTCTCTGGATGTGTGTCTGTTTGTGTCGGATATCATTCGGGCTGTTTGCGCACTGAGGGGAATTGTGGTTGAGTCTTCGCCGCGTGAGCTGGCCAAGTATGCGGACGATGCAGTGGATTGGCTTTTGGAGACGGCGCATGCGCGCCACCAGGTGCGCTTCGAAAGCACGAATGCGTTGTTGGCACAGACCATGTCGCGCCATGCACGGGTGCGTATGGAGCTGATCCTGGGTGCGCGTACCGATGATACAATCGATTGTCTTGGGAAGGCATTGTGTTCGGATCGCGATGTTGTCTTTGGCGTAGTTGATCCGACGAACGATGCCCGGTGTGCGTTAACCCCGGCAAAGCTTCTGGCCATTGATGCGCAGTTGACAATCCGCTGCCAGCGCATATTTGCTGCCGAGTCGTCCAGTCCGTTGGCGGTCTTTAATGTCGAAGACAGTGCTCAGAGCAAATCGTCGTGTGTGCGCGAGGAAAGTGTCCGGGACGTGCAAAAGCCGGCTCTGGCCTCAGCCTCGCCGTCCGAGTCGGGCAGGCAACCCAGGCGCACCTCACGTCGTGGCCGAATCGGCTCGGGAGAGAGTCTGTTTCGTGATAACAATGAAGTTGTTGTCGCGGAGGTGCCGATTATCCCGATGACGATGATTGAGGATTCGTCCGAACCTTTGCCGGCCATGTATCATGCGGCACTGTCTCAGGCCATCACTCAGGAACAGCCTGCGGTACGTGATGACGCAGGCCGTCGTCGGCGCAGAAAGGACCGTCCCGAACGGCGCCGTCATGAAGAAGTTGCTTTCGAGGCGCCCAAGAGCGAGTTTGTGGATTCCAGCATTGAGGCAGCATGTAGCAGTGATGAAGGCGAAGTGTCGCGGCGCATGCGGCGAGCGAGGCGAGGCAGCATTGGCCAGGGTGGACAGGTCACGCAGCTTCCTTCTGGTGCTGACGCGAACGTCAGCGTGGCACAAAGCCGCGAGGCATTGGTACCAAAAAAAGATGTCAGGCCAGTGGTGCTGGAACAGGTCGCTGAGTTTTCAGAGCCAGAGCCGGCGCTGGAACCTGCCACCGTGTCTTCCTCGTCGCGTTGCCGTTCTGGAAGGCGGCGGGCGCCTTTAGGCAGTCCGTGTTCGGATGCGTCACAGGCGTTTTTCCATGATGCTGGCTGCGCGGATGCGAATGCTGGTGCAGTGTCAGGCGCTGTAGAAGCGGCATCTGGTTCGGCAGAGGAGGCGGGAGGTGACGAGGGCAGCGATGAAACTCGCTCTGGCGGACGCCGCAGGCAGAACCGCCGACGTGACCGTAACAAGGCGCAATTGCCTGTTGCTGAGGCTATGTCCATGACGCCGGCAGAGGTTGAGCCTGTGTCAGGTTCACAGACCAGGGAGTCCCAGGAAGCAGACGCGTGCCATGCCGACAAGTCTCGATCGAGTCGTCGCGGCCGCCAGAGAGAAGAAAAAGCGGATAACTCGACAAGTGCTGCCGAGGCATCACGCCAGAAGTCAAAGAGTTCTTCGGCCAGGGGTGCGCGCGGGAATGGCAGCGCCGAGGTTGCTGTCTCTGCGCAAAGTTCCGAAGTGATTGCGGAAGTGAGTGCCAAAGAAGAAGAAGCCTTGCGCTCCACGCGCCGTGTGCGAAAGACAAAAGCGCGCGCCTATGACGGCGTTGCAGACGATATTGGCCAGATTGCTGTTGCAGACGATATTGGCCAGATTGCTGAAGTCAGCGTCCAGACAGCACCGATGCCGGCACTGGAGATTGGTTTATCTGCGCATTCGGAGGGTTCCGAAGAGGAGAGCCATGCTTCGACGCGCCGCGTGCGACGCACGCGAGGCCACGGGACAAAAACAGCGCCCGAGGCAAGTTCTGTACAAACACAGAGCGAGAACAATGAGGCTGTGGCTGTGGCACAAGAAGAGCACGATTCGACCGATACCCCTTCGAGGGTACGTCGAACACGCCGCTCCCGTTTGGGAGAGTAGATTAGCCTCACATGGTGTAGGGAGGTAAAGCGGGGGAGATCTCTCCCTCGCTTCCCTCGCTTCAGGGCTGTGGCCTGTCTTCCGTGTTTATCTTGGGAGAAAGGCCTCTTAGAGTATAGCGTTTTGAGGAAAGTATATGAAACAGGATGTATCGCGCTATGGGCTTCAGGTTGCTGAGGAGTTGGGGTTAAGTCAGGCTGGTGTGGAAGCCGTACTCCTGCTTTTGGCAGATTCGGCGACCGTGCCGTTTATTGCGCGTTATCGCAAGGAGCGTACC
>WQTY01000195.1 GCA_009786045.1 Pseudomonadota bacterium
CCCCCTCTGCGGGGCCTCAATCGCCGGCCCCGCAACGCCCCGCTTTAAACGGGCGACCGAAGGTCGCCCCTACAAACGTGCCATGTGCCCACGCCCCAACTTTCACTTCACACCTGCCTAATTGCGTGATAGATTATACTTCAGGGTAAGGCCTTTTCGTCGCAGAGGGAATAGACATGCCTGTTTGTCCAAAGTGTTCTCAAAAGTCGACGCAAATGGGCGCATTTTGCGCTTGTGGCCAAGCTTATTTTGTCCAGGAAGACCACGGCGATGACCCGCTTGGTTTGCTCGGAAAGCAGATCGCCAAAAAGATCGTTCCGATCCGCATCTTCCGGGTGGGCAAATTTATCGTTGAATATGAGGCCATTCAGGCGGCGGTCGACCGCAGGGTTAGTTTTCTGGCGTTAAAAACAGACTTCACACATAACAATGCCATCCGGCAGCGTTTTTCCTCTCTGGCCAATACGCTGTCAACCATTCGCCAGCAAAACCTGCCAACGATTTATGAGATTTTCGAGCTGCCGGCCGAAAACGTCATCGGTTTCACCTGCGACGTGTGGAGAGGCCAGTCGCTGGCCGAGTATCTTACAGCCAAACCCGTCGACGATGTCGCTCTGGTGTATATCATCCACCAGATTCTCCAGGCCATGGCGAGTGTTCCCCGATACGGTCTCAGCATTCCGCATATCGGCTATGAGCATGTTCGTGTCATGCGTTCGGGCACGATTCCGGCTTTCGTCAAACTTTACGGTATCATCGAATCGATTCTTACCTACGACGAAAAGAAAGAGACGGCTGCCGACGATGTCTTTTATGTTGGCCAGCTGGCGCTGTCACTCCTTACTGGTAAGCCTGCCCCGGTTGAGCAGCCCGAGCTCTCGCTCGAACGCCAGCACCTGGCACCTATTGTCCAGATTTTCCTTCGTGCTGTGGCACCTCCAGAGCATCGCTACCCCCACGTCGGCGAGCTCCTGGAGAGCTTCGAAACGCTTTTGGATCTTAGCCCCAAAGCCGTGCTTTCATCCAGCATGCCCTCCAAGACGCTGCCAAAGATTCCCCCGCCAAGGCGGCGGGCTCAGACGCCCGTTTCATTAGAGCAGATTGCCTGGATGCATCGCCCTCCCCGGGTCGATGAATAGTGCCTGCGGTTTCTGCCATGCCAGCTTCTGCCAGCCGGCACCTGCAAACCTATGTCAGGGTCTGGCACGACATCAATCGCGCACTGTGGATGGCAGCCCTTGAGGGTATCCCCCCCAGGCCACTGATCTATGCCGAGCTCAAACGTCGCGTTGATCACACCCGCGTGCTCGAAAAATCGGGCCGCATCCGTTTCCCCTCGCGCCACTCTCCTTCTCTGGCCATCTATCGGGTCTGCAACTGGCTGGCAGCCGACGAAGCCAACTTTGCCGAACTCATCCAGGCGTTCAGCAATATATTGTGCGCCATCCGGGCAGTTGACCTTGATCCGCACGGCATCGGCATTCAATTTTCGATGGGCTCAAAACGCTGGATCGTCCTGGGCTGCCCTGCGCGGTTTGTGCGTGCGATCGATTTTAATTTTTACTACCTGCGTGCGGATGAACGTATCTGGAAAGCCGTCCTGCGCGCCATTGTCAAAAAACATGCCCCTTCCCGGGTTATGGCCGAACGCTATGTATACACCAGTCAGGCACAAAGTGTCCTGGCGATATATGCACAGATTTCTCCGCTTCGGGTGTACGATGTCTACGACCTCTCGGCACTCTTCGATGACATCAACGCCACCTATTTTGCAGGCAGGGTTCGAAAACCCCTCCTGGCATGGCACCCGCGCGCAAACTACCGAACGCTTGGCACCTACAACTTTACCTGGGATATCCTCTGCGTTTCGCGCATCTTTAATGATCACCGCGTTCCCGATGTCGCCCTGCGCTTCATCCTCTACCACGAAATGCTCCACATCGTGCATGGCGCCCGCCGCGTCGACGGCCGCCTCATCGCACACACACCCGCCTTCCGACGCGATGAGCGGCAATTCGCCGAATATGACGAAGCCATGAAGGTCATCAGCTCGCTCAGACAGCTCGTCGGAGATACCGACACACCCTAGAGTATTTTCAATTTTTTTACGTGGGGGAGCATTGCTCCCCCACACCCCCTGCGATACTTCGTATCGCTTGTGGGTGAAGTGGCAAAGTGCATCGCTTGTGGCTATAAGCATTGCAAACACAGGATAGCACTCTGCACGTCCTTACAGCTCCGAGCACAGTACTTAAGCTGAAAACGCTCTATTGGCCCCTTGTATTGAGGGAACGAATCGCATAGATTCCGCGATTCTGTGCGCCATGCCCGGCGATACGCTCACCTGCGGCCTCTCTTGCCGCCAAGATTCAAGGATCCCCCCATGCAAAGAGGCCTTATTCAAGCCCTCAGCCCGGCACTGACCGGCGCCCAGCGGCGCAAGCTCCGCGCCCTGGCACACCACCTCAACCCCATCGTCATCGTCGGGCACAACGGCATCTCCGACAACCTCATCCAGAACCTCATCACGGCGCTCTTCGATCACGAACTCGTCAAAGTGAAAATTATCAAAACCTGCGAAGAGAGCATCGAAGACATCGCACGCGGTCTGGCCGAGGCAACGCAAAGTGCCTGTGTCCAAAAAGTTGGACGCATCCTCGTGTTCTATAAGAAAAATCCCGACGAACCCAAAATCCAGATCCTCCCCAACTGATACCAGAGGCCAGAATCGCCATGCTGCATCTCCACATCGACGCCGAATGGCCTAATCTGAAACGGCTCAAGCGCGTCGCCGACATCATCCGCGAAGGCGGACTCGTCGTTTATCCCACCGATACCATCTACGGCCTCGGATGCGACATTACCCACAAAAAGTCTGTCGAACGCGTCTATCAGATGAAAGGCAAGGATCGCAAACACCCGCTGGCCTTTATCTGCCCGGATCTCAAGAACATCGCCAAGTACGCCGTCGTTTCCAATGCGGCCTACCGGCTCATGAAACGCATCCTGCCCGGCCCCTACACCATCATTTTGCCTGCCTCGCGGGAAGTCCCTCGCCTGATGCTCAGCAAATCTGCGACCGTGGGCATCCGCATCCCGGAGCACCCCGTCACCCAGGCACTCGTCGAACAACTCGACAATCCCCTCATCACGACCTCCGTCCCTTCGGCCGGACAAGTCCAATTCGATGACCCTGGCGAAATCGCACGGCGCCTCCCCTTCCTCGATGTCGTTATCGACTGCGGGCTCATCGCCCCCCAACCCTCGACCGTCATCGACCTGACCGAAGACGTACCGCGCCTGGTACGCCAAGGCAAAGGCAGCATCGACACCATCCCCGATATCGTATTGGTTGGCGAGTAGTTTCTGGCAGAGATGGGCAGGCACAGGGGCCTGCCCCTACGCACGGCATCGCAATGTAGGGGCAACCCTCGCGGTTGCCCTTGTTTGTAGCCACATGTCATGCATTGCAGGCCAAAATTAAGCGAAGGGAAGTGTTGCTACTGGGAGTGCGGGCATCTTGCCCGCTTTGGAAGTCACGAGAGTGCTGCAACGCCCGGTAAATGCTGGACGATAAAAACGCCGCAGAAGCGATCTGTAAGTTGCAGATAAAGTAGTGAGCACGAGTAGCGGGCAGGATGCCCGCACTCCCAGTAAATATCAACTTCAGATGGTTTTGAGCGCCCGCAGAGAATGTCCCACCGCTAGTCCAGGGACTGAGGGTGGGACATTTTTCACAGTCGATATTTGTGTATAATTCATAGGCATTACCTCGTATTACTGGTTGTCGCCAGCGTAGGAAGAGGTTAGCTGATGTTTGCGACATGCTGCATTCCGTAGGAATGCAACTGTCGGTAGAACGAGGATGCTCCACCAATCCTAGCGCATTCTGTAGGAATGCGTCCATATGCAGGAGAGCACCATGACAAAGGATGCATTCCTAATGGAATGCGGGGAATGGGATACCAGTTTTCTACCGAGCGATGCATTCCTAACGGAATGCGCACGCCTCCCACCCTTCTGAGAATTTTCACAAAATTCCCTGCAAATATCAGCATTTGGCGCATTTTGTCTGTCTGTAGAAAATGTCCCACCCTCAGTCCAGGGAGGGGTGGCGCGAAGCGCCAGGGTGGTGTCATTCCTCGCTGACAATTTTTGTCATCTCAGGTGACAGAAATTGTCCACTGACAAATTAGGTCACCCACCCGATGCAGCACGAAAAAAACCTAGCATGCGCCAAACCTGCGCAGGGCCTGCGTTTTATGACGGAAAGAATTTTTAAAACACCTTGGCACGACTTATTCAATATACCCTGACATCGGCGAGAGGTTACTGGCCGACACATTCACCGGGGCAAAATGTCCCGATTTTCGCCCACAAACCGGGCAGGAGTATCAGAATGACAATGCTTAAAAGAACCCGCAAAGGCTTCACCCTTATTGAGCTCATGATCGTCGTCGCCATTATCGGCATTCTGGCCGCCGTCGCCGTGCCGGCCTTCATCAAGTACATCAAGGACTCAAAAACAGCCGAAGCCAAGGAGAACATCGGTACCATTTCGAACGGTGCTCTCGCCTATTATCAGTCTGAGCATGCACTCAGCGCCGACGGCCTTGAGGTTTTCACGCGCTCCTACCCCTGGAGTGCCGACAACCTTGCAGTACCTGCGATTGCGCTAACCGCTCCGGGTACAAAAACGGATCCCACAGCGGTTGTGGGTGACTGGAATAAAAGGCCCTGGACGGATCTCAAGTTCAGCGTCTCCAAGCCCTTCTACTATCAGTACAACTACATTCCGGCCTCTGGCTCATCGCGCGAAGACAACAAGAGCTTTGTCGCCTATGCCGTGGCTAGCTTAAGCACAGTCACCCCAGACTCCTGCTTCTCTATCGTTGGTCGCTCGTCCGAGACCGAGCCTGTCATTGGTGCCATCGTCGACATTCACGCCTTGAATGCTGCATGTACGGCGCCAACAGTCGCCAACACCATCATCTAATTACACGTAGCGCAACAGCGCTCTTTGCCGCGGCAGACCGACAAGGTCTGCTGCGGCTTTTCTGTTTTTGGGGATGGGCGGCAGATAACCATTTTTTGCCTCCGACAAGGGCAGACACACAGGTCTGCCCCTACGGTTTGATGCATTATCATGGCGGGCGA
>WQTY01000196.1 GCA_009786045.1 Pseudomonadota bacterium
GATAGCCGCGCGCGACCTGCGTATTGCTGCCCGTATGGGCGGCAATAGCAGGCGCCCATACGAGCGGCTGGCCTGCTAGGCGCGTTTGAGCGTCAGGATGCAGATTTCGGGGGGGACGCCCAGTCGGATGGGGGGGCCCCAATAGCCTGTGCCGCAGCTCACAAAGACGGCTTGTTGTCCGATTCGGTACAGTCCGCGCGAGTATTTGTGTATGGCATCGACGATGAAGTTGACGGGCCAGAATTGTCCGCCATGGGTGTGTCCGACCAGGACGAGATCAGCGCCATGCTCAAGTGAGATGTCGACCGACATGGGCTGGTGAACCAGCATGAGCCGGAAGGCGTCTTCGGGGATGCCGGCAAGGGCGGCGGCGGGATCGGATGGCATGTTGTCGCGAACGCCGCGAGGATCGGTCGCGCCTGCCACGGCCAGGCGGCTTCCGCCGACTTGGACTATGCGGGATTCGTTGTTGAGGACATGGATGCCGAGCTTTGCGATGACGTCACACCAACCGGGGGCGTTCCATATGTGTTCGTGGTTGCCAGTCACGTAGTAGGTGCCGTACTTTGTTTGGAAATCGCGCATGGGGGAGAGATCGTCGCCGATGATTTCCGGCAGGCCGTCGGCGATATCGCCTGTGATGGCAACGAGGTCTGGGGACTGAGCATTGGTTTCTCTGACGATGTTGGCGATATCGTTTTTCGTGATGGTGTTGCCGACGTGAATGTCTGCCAGGTGAGCGATGCGCAGGCCATCAAGATCATGGGGGAGGTCGTCAAATGTGATGGTGACGTGGCGAATCTTTCGGCATGCTTTTGCGCTGTAGATGGCGGCGGGCGTGGCAACCAGGGCAATGCCGCCTATAGCGATGGAGGAGGTCGCGAGCAGGAAGTTTCGCCGGGACTGGTGTCTGAGGTGGGCTTCGACAGAGGAAGGGGCGTCGCCGGGAGTAGGAATGCCGCGCCGTGACAGGCGGTTTTTCACTTTCGATATCAGCAGGACACCCAGCCAGAGGATGTCGCGAATGAGGATGATGACAAACAGAAGGGCACAGAAGGTGACGACACCATAGGCAACCCACACGAGCCAGTGCCATGGTGAGTCCTGGGCAATGGCCCGGCTGATAATCAGGGAACCGCGTATCGACACGGCAAACAGCATGGTTAACAGCAGCAGCAGGATCTTCGCGGTTTTTCTGATATTGAGCAGCCGAATGAGTCTTGTGTAGACGACAATGACAAAAATAGCCGAGGCGCCGAGCGTCATGAGCTTAAACATTGCATTCCTTGTCGCATCCGTGTGGATGTGGCGTGGGGGTCAGTGAGTGATGGCATTGGGGTTGGGCCGCAGTACGGCATACAGGCGAGCGCCTTCTGAGGCAATCGATTCGACAGCATAACGGGCGCCATCCTCATCGAAACGCTCTGTGAGCGTGCTCCAATCCGACAAAGCGCACAGGCAGGCGATTCTTGCACCGCATCGTGCCCACGGCGCGCACAGGTCGAGCCATTGCGGGAGTGGGGCAAAGGCTTTGGATATCATCATGCCTGTGGGTTCGGGTGTCATGGATTCGAAGCGGCCGCTGTGCACGCATGTGTCTTTGAGATCGAGCTCGCGGACAGCGAGGCGCAGGAAGGCGTAGCGCTTGGTTCGCGGTTCTACCAGGCGGACAGAGGCCTGTGGGGTGAGAATTTTCAGGGGGATTCCCGGGAATCCGGCGCCGCTTCCTACGTCGATGATGGTGTCGGGAAGTTTTGTATGGCGAAGAATTTGGATGGAGTCGAGGATGAGATCCGAAACGATGGCCATGGGCGTGGATGGCCCTACCAGGTTGGTGTGATGGCGGTAGTGCTCAAGCAGTGCGAGATAGATCAGGAAATGCTCGTCAGCTTGTTCATGCCACGGAATGCCGTGGTTTTGGCACCACCCTTTAAGGAATGCCACTGCCTGCAAAGGGCTGTCTGTCACCATTGTTATCGTGCTCTCTGGTCATGAATGGCCACGCCTCAGCCGGGCCATGGGTGGCTGCATTCATAAGCCAGAACCTGCCGATAAAGCAATACTTCACGCGCGGTATCGGTCATGGTAAAGGCACGCTGAGAGACGATGGGGGTCATGGCGGGCATGAATCTGTCGAGCGATTTTTTCTGAGTCACTGATTTATGGCCACACCTGACGATATTCAAAACAGGATTGAGGATGCGCGGGAGCGCATCTTTAAGCTTGCGGCTTTCCGCAGCGGGCAGCGCGATATCATCTGCGATATTGTTTCTGGCCGCGATACCCTGGCTGTCATGCCCACGGGGAGCGGGAAGAGTTTGTGCTATCAGCTTCCGGCAGTTGTCATGCATGGTCTGACGCTGGTCATCAGCCCTCTTATCGCGCTGATGAAGGATCAGGTCGATGTGCTGCTTGCCAGGAACATTCCCGCTGCACAGCTGCACTCTGGTTTGTCGTTTGCGCAGCAGCAGGCTATCTGCGAAGATGTGGCGCAAGGACGGATTAAGCTTCTTTTCGTGGCGCCAGAACGCTTTCGAAATCAGGATTTTCAGGCGCTTTTGCGTCAGGTGGAGGTTGGCTTGCTGGCGGTCGATGAAGCGCACTGCATCAGTCAGTGGGGGCACGATTTTCGACCGGACTATCGGCGCATTGGCCAGCTTCGCGATTCACTTGATGGCCCGCCAACGATTGCACTCACAGCCACGGCCTCCACGCAGGTGCAGCGTGACATCGTTGAGCAGCTTCACCTCAGCAAACCGAGCGTGCACATTCTTGGGTTTGACCGAAGGAATCTTCTCTTTTGTGTCAGGCATTTCAGATCCGAAGCTTCAAAGCTGGCTTATGCCATTGATTTTGTCAAAGGCACGCTTTCGCAGAGGCCATTTCAGCGCAGTGCCTACGAGGGGTGCGGTATCGTCTATGCCGCGACGATTAAGCAGGCCGAGGCGGCCTGTGAGGCGTTTCGTGCCCATGGCATTCGTGCGGGCCTGTACCATGCCAGACTTTCTCCCGAGCGCAGAAGCAGTGTTCAGGATGACTTCATGAACGACGCCTATCATTGCCTGGTCGCGACGACGGCCTTTGGCATGGGCGTAGACAAACCGAATATTCGCTATGTCCTGCACCTGGCGCTGAGTTCGAGTTTGGAGGCCTATACACAGGAGTCGGGCCGTGCCGGCCGGGATGGTATGCCCGCTCAGTGCGTGCTCCTGTTTACGAAAAGGGATGCCCGTATTCAGGACTATTTCATACAGAATGCTGCCCCGGGTATCGAAGTATACCGGGCGATATTTGAGGTATTGGGCGAGGCTCCTTCGAATCAGCCGATCCGCCTTGAAGAATTGGCAAAGACCGTGCGCGAAGTGTGCGATGACAAGTGTACGCCTTCGCTCATTGAAACGGCCCTGCGCAAACTTCGCGTCATGGCGTTGATCGATATCAGTTCTGAGAATGGCGTTTTGTGCCGCACCATGCCCTCTTCCCAGGAACTGAGAAAACTTGCGCAGGAGAGTGAGAAGCAGAAAGCCGTATCCGAGGACAAACTTCGCGTTCTCATGGCCTATGCTTACGACGACAAGTGCCGGACGAGGTTCATTCTGCGCTATTTCGGCAGCAAGGAGTATCGCCGGTTTTCCCGTTGCCACCACTGCGATTTGTGCCACGCATCTTTTGCGCCGGGTGTGCCTGGTCTGGCAGAGCCTTTGCCGCCAGAGTCTCTCCATTTTCTTCCGCTTAAAGTTTTGTCAACCATTGCCCGATTCGCTCAGCAATCGATTCGGCTAACCTCTCGCCAGGTTGCCGATGTCCTCACGGGCAACGATCGCTCGCTTCAAATGCCCTGTGCAACGACATACGGCCTTCTGGCTTATCTCCCGGCATCAGAGATCCAGGTCCTGTGCGCGGTCATGCGAGATACCGGGCTGATGGTGCAGACACCTGCACGCCTTTTGGAGATCACGCCCGAAGGACGTGATCGGATGTCGCAGGCACAGGCACTGAGGCACTTTCCCATGGCGCTGCAGGATTATCTGCGGTGCCGGTTTCCCGATGCTGCCGCGGGCTCCAGTCCATGGATGCCCCAGCGATAGCAGGACATGGGGTATTCTTCGTCTGTGACTGAAGACGTGTTGCGGGAATGGACGATGTTTACTGGCTTGCTGCCAGCAGCCGTGTGATTCGAGCCTGCCCTTCTTCGAGCCTTTTCTGTTCTTCGCTGGCATTGATCGTCAGGATGAGCACGGCGCCTTCGCGTCTTCCATTGGATGGAAGAAGGCTGCAGGGAACCCGGATGGCGCCGGAGGCGGTTTCAAGGACAGCATCGTCGCCCTCAATCCTGTCAACCACCAGGATGCTTTCGTCATGCTGGCGCGTTGCTGTGTGGGAATCGGCCTGAGTGACGGCGGGCATCGCTGAACCATGTTTCCGTGCCTGATTTGAGTCAGCGGCGGCATCTTCTCTGGCACCAAGCTCGCCGCAAATCATCATGCCAACAAACAACGCCAATACTGTCATCCATTTCTGCATATGCCTGTCTCCTTCTTTCGGATCGACTGCCCAGACGCGTGACGGGACTCTCCCTGCAGCGCTTATCCTAATGTTGCCAAACTCACGGGCTGTGTGACGCAGGAAACAGAATTTTTTTGCGAGCGGCCGGTTGCCAGATAGTAACCCAGGTCTGGACACTGGACATCGAACAGTGGACTGGCACAGAGTTTGCGAAATTTTATCGCCGAACGTATGTTGAAAGTGCCCATGCCTCTGAGTACAGGGGATTGGGTATCAGCGTCACCACACTGGGAGAGCGCCATGTTAGAGAATGCAGTTTCGTCGTCGATGCCACAGGTTGCAGCCAGGTCGGATTCGAATGCGTCTTTGCTTGCCGCCAGCACGGAGAACCTCCTGACGGCGGGTCAGGTTGAAGCTGCTAAGACCTACAATCGGAGAACCAATCAGTCGATTGCATGCGAGATTCAGGCTTTGGTTGGTGTTACGGTAGATGGGGCGATTGGGCCGCTGACCTGTCAGGGCATAGCGCGATGGCAGCGATCCAAGTCTGGGGCAACGCCCCCTGCGCCGCTATCGGCCACAAACCCCCGTCGCCTGCGGCGCCACCCCCTTTAAAAAGGGGG
>WQTY01000197.1 GCA_009786045.1 Pseudomonadota bacterium
CCAAGCCAGCCAGCCCAGGACTATTCCTCGAAAACCTTCAAAGATGCCAAAGAGGAATGGCTCGCCAGCTTCGAAGGGGACTACATACGAGCCGTTCTGGAGCGCAACAACTTCAACATCTCCCAAGCCTCGCGCGAGTCCGAAATCGATCGCAAGTATTTCCGAAAGCTGATGAAAAAATACAGCATCGGAAACAGCAGCGAAGAAGAAGATTAGCGCGGGAAGAATAATTCCGATATGACGTTGATCTCGAACGGCGTATGCCGGACAATGGGTATTGTGGCCTTTGCATAAACCCTGCGGCCGCCGTTATGAAAAGTCCAATAAAAGCAGAGTGAGAGGAAAGTGATGGCAAATGAAAGACGTCCCCCTTTTCGTCGAGCTGCGCAGGAACAACATCCGGCACGGCACCAGAGAACAGAGCGCGACGGAGAAACACACCGGGAACCCAGGCGGACAGAAGATCGCAAATTGTACGACGTCACATGTGAACAGTGCCGCACGGACTTTCGTGTTCCATTCGAACCCATTTCAGGGCGCACCCTGTTGTGCCGTGACTGCCTTAAACAGACCAAAAAGCCTCGCTCAAAAGGACGGCCCGAGCATGCCCAGTCAGGTGCCCGCGAGCGAACGGAGTCCTACCAAATCACCTGCAGCCATTGCGGCAAACACGACACAGTGCCATTTCAGCCCTACGAGGGCAGCGTTGTGTTATGCCGCGATTGCATGACCAACCCCAATGTCACGCGCGTAGGCGGACGTGTCCTGCACACCATTATCTGCTCATCCTGCGGCAAAGAAAACAACGTGCCCTTTAAGCCCGATCCTGGCAGCAGGGTGCTGTGCCGGGGCTGCCATCTGAAAGAGCGCGAGGAAAAGCAGCGTGCCAAAGAGCACTATGCCAAACACCATCCTTCGATCGTCCACAACACAAAGGTGCGCATCGAAATCCGCTGCGACAAGTGTGGGTGCGAAGATACACTCCCCTTCCTTCCCAAAACACACGGTCAGATTCTATGCCGGCAATGCGCAGAAAACATCTTTGGCGATGAATGGGCACGGCGCAACAAACTCAGCACCAGAGAGTACCCCTTCACTTGTGCACGCTGCGCTGCACAGGATTTTGTCCCCTTTAAGCCGCAACCCGACAAGCTCCTGCTATGCAAGCATTGCCTCAACAATCAGGCGGTGTTGCGCCACAATCGAGATTCCTTCCAACGGCACGATGCGTTTACCTGTGTCCGGACTGCACCCCAAATGACTGCCGAGACAACTGACCCGCCAGACGACGATCAGTCTTGATTCTTCCATCACGGCTCACGCAAGATAATCATCAAACTTGCCATCCATAACAAAAGGGTATACAATCTTTCCCCGAGTATGGACATTTGGAGTCAAGTGACGAGGCATCGTCCAACGAATGTCTTGGTTCGTCGTGATCGACGAGTATGGCTTTGTCATGGCAGCAAATTTTGCTTTTCATGGAACATCCCCGGGAATCGGGACTTAACTTAGGAAGTATCATGAGAAAAACACTACGCTATTTGGTGGTTGCGGCGGCAGTTGCGCTTTTGTCAACGAACGCCATGGCGCAAGACAACACCGACGCATCAGGGAAGCGCGTCAGCGCCGATGGTAGCTATCAATTCAAACCGTCCTGGGGTATTGGTCTGCAATATGGCATGACGTTCACAGACATGGCCAATTGGAACGACTACCTCCTCAAACCGGGCAGGCAGAACTATTTTGATGTGAACTTTGTGGCCGAGCATGAGCTGTACGGTGAGTGGACACCCATCGAAGGTTTCCGTATCAGTGCCTTCTTTGGCTATCAATCGCTCTACATCACAAATACGAGCTTTAATTACATCTATGGCGGTATCGAACCCGCCTTCAGCGTCCGGCGTTCTTTCTATGAGTTTGCCGTTGGCCTTGGTTTGGCCTACGGTTACTCTTTGCTTGGCTATGAAGAAAAAGCGGGCAACATCAACAACGACCTTGATGGCCACGGTATTTTGGTTCGTCCCTTTGTCGAAGCCCGTTTCTATCCCACCGACATTTTTGCGATCTATCTGCGCGTCGCCTTTGCCTACTATAAAGAGTTTGGCCTTGAGCTATCGGACTACACGAAGCAGCGCGACCTTGAAGGCCTGGCCAATGCCAAGAAGCTGTCCTATGCAGGCCCCAACGTTGCACTGGGCGTTCGCTTCGGCAACTATGCCTCACCCATCCTCGTCATCGGCGACAGGGATGGCGACGGCGTCCTGGACGATATTGATGCATGCCCGGACATCCCGGGGACTGAAAAATTCTTTGGCTGTCCGAATCCCGATGCCGATGGTGATGGCATCTGCGCGGCTTGGGTCAGCGAGGACGGCCTCAGCGATCTCTTTGCTCACATTTGCACAGGCATCGACTGGTGCCCCGATGTCGCAGGATCTGCTGAATTCTTTGGCTGTACAAATCCCGATACGGACGGCGATGGCGTTTGCGATGCATGGGTCAGCGAGAAGGGCCTGAGCGATGTCTTTGCCCATATCTGCACGGGCATTGATATGTGTCCCGATGTCGCAGGCAGCGCAGAGTTCCAGGGCTGTCTGAATCCTGATACCGATGGCGATGGCATTTGCGATCCCTGGGTCAGCGAGAAGGGTCTCAGCGCTCACTTTGCCTCTGTCTGCAAGGGCAAGGATCTCTGTCCCAACGCTGCGGGTACCGCAGAATTCCATGGCTGCCCAAATCCAGACTCCGATGGCGATGGCTACTGCGATGCGTGGGTATACGAGAACAACCTCCAGAGTGTCTTCACAGCGTGCAAGGGCGTCGACAAGTGCCCGGATGAGTACGGCGAAGGCGAGGACGGCTGTCCCATCCGCCGCGTCATGGTCACTGCAGAGAAGATTCATATCAATGAGATGATCTTCTTCACCCTTGGAAAAGCCACCATCATGAGTGAATCCGACAGCCTGCTCGTCGAGATCGCCGATGTCATCAAGGCGAACCCACAAATCAAAAAAATCGAAATTCAGGGCCACACCGATTTGAGCGGCAACGCGAAAAGGAATCAGACCCTCTCCGAGCAGCGAGCCAAGAGCGTCTACGATCGCCTCGTTTCTCTGGGTGTCGAGAGAGAGCGTCTCGTTCACAAAGGCTTCGGCTCCTCGCAGCCACTCGTGCCTCTTGCCGCAGGCCAGAGAACCGAAACGCCCGAGAACGCTGCAAAGAACCGTCGCGTCGACTTCGTGATTCTTGAGCAGGAAGCAGTCCAGATAAGCGTCCCCGTGAGTCAGGTTGCGCCTGCCACTGAGTCCGCACCTGCGGAGACATCGGCAGCCCCCGAGACCAGGAGCGACAGAACCGCCAGCAATACCAGAGCCAGGTCAAGCAGAACCACCACTGCCAGTAATGCAGATGCAGAAGCGAAAGCCAATGCAGATGCTGCCAGGGCAGCTGCAGAGGCAGCCGCAAGGGCTAACTAGTCACTTCACCGGCACGCATGCCATAGCGGCCATTCTCGAAAGGGAATGGCCGTTTTTTTTCTGCTCGTGCTTGAAGTGCCCCATCCAAAAGCAACAAAAAAGGCGCCGAAAACCGGCGCCTTAATATGAACTGCAAAACAAAAATCAGTTGTAGTAAGTATCCTTAATCGACTGCAACGAGATTTCGAGAAACTCAATGAGCGCACTAAGCGGCACTTCTTCGACTTTCTGCGCCAGCAGACCATGGCAATTGATGGGATGACTCTTAAGTTTAAGGTCTTCGCGGTCTTCGAGAAACTTGTTGATACGCGCACTCAGGCTTTCGGGTGCCGTTTTATTGGGATGCGGTTGAGCATAGAGCTTAACATCGCCCTCTGTGCTGAGATCCATAATAGCGTAGCCATTCGAGCCAAACCTGAAGTTGATTCCGCCCACACGACCGCCACCCGCCTCGACCTGACAACCCAGATTGCGCGCATAAATCATCAGCTTCTCAATCGCCTCACGTCGAGGTTTCCCCCCCTTCTCCTCTGCCGCTTGTATCACCTGAAGTTTATCCACATTTTCCTCCTAATCATTAACCTTCGCACACCATGACATCTTGCATGCGCCAAGAAAAGACCCCAAACAGTAACCTATTTCATTGGCAAAGGCCAGACCGAGTTTAGAACAATCGTGCAAAGTGAAGCTTTTCCAGCCCACATACAAGCCCCCCTTCCGAAGCAAACACTACAATTGCGCTTTCGTGCCAAATCGAATTCTCGCATTCATCCAGGCACCCACGCGATGTGGACCAAACAATAGCACGCGTGCGCCAGCTTCCAGCCGGCGACACCAGCCATCCAACAGCCCCATTGATAATGCCCGCGCCAAAACACCACTCGCTGCCTGCCAGCCATCTCCCTGGCCAAAAACAAGTTCCCCACGGCCCTCTGCCGATAAGATCCCCGACAAATGGCTGCAAACCAAACGCCCCCCCATCCCAGCCTTCCTCCCCAATACTGCCTCCATGGTGTCACGCACCAATGCATCCGCTCTGCACACCCCATAATGCCGGGCCATTTCCGTATCGCGAGGATCAGACGACAAGGCCGCAGCCAAATCAAGCCAGGGCTTAACCGCAAACAAATGCTGATGCGCATGCATCAGAAGATGCACCCAACGATGCGATGGCGACAAAACATGGTAGCCCCCCCCCTCATACAAACAGATTTCCGAAGCCTGCCAGGCTTCGTCAAACGTCGGACCTCGCCATGGCGGTGGTGCCATCGCCCAATGCACCTCGACAGGCAAAAGTGTCTCGTGCCAGAACAAATGCTGATTCGTCGCCCAAACCCTTGGCGCTCCTCCCGAGGCATACCCCATGCCTTCCAGCGCATCGCATGCCCTGGACACTTCGTGGGAGGCCACCCAGATATCCACATCATTCGAGGCTCTGGCCATTGCCGATCCATACAATGCCATCCCAAGCATTGGCCCCTTCAACACCATCACCCGACACGGCATGCTCCCCACCACACGGCGCAGCGTCGCCCCGTACAGCCCAATTCGCGCACCCTGCTCGAACCTGCGCTGCCGCGCCACCCCCGAATATGCCGGCAAATGCCCCAAATAATGTACCACCGCAGGCAAA
>WQTY01000198.1 GCA_009786045.1 Pseudomonadota bacterium
TCGTTTTTGGCTAAAATCCTCGTCTTTTGGAACGATTTCTCGCTTGAGATGACGGGTGATTTTTAGAACTCGACGTCCGTGCCGACCCCCCTGCGCCGCTATCGGCCGATATGTGGCTACCCCTGTAGGGGCGAATAATTATTCGCCCCTACAATCACCGCCCCGCAACGCCCCGCTCGGAAGGCATATTCTTCGCGGCGCCCCTGCAGGACGCACAAAAAAAGAGAGGCTACCCGCCTCTCTTCCAAATCTGATATCATCAGGAATTTGTTGCAAACGGAATTAATCCATCGCCTTCTGAACGTCTTCGTCTCCTGAGCAGGGGCCCATCGCGATCGCCATGGCAGCCGCGATGCACTGGGCTGCTGCTTCCATCACCTTCGGATCCTCTTTTGCCGAATCGTCGCCCATGAGCTTCTCCAGTTTTTCGCCGTCTTTCTTAAGCTTCGCCAGATCCTTTGCCATGGCTTTACAATCTGTCTTCGCAGATGCCTTCAGCATATCGGCGCAAAAAGCCTTAACCTGGTCTTCTTTGCTCTTAGCACAACCCATGCTGACAGAACCGACCGCAAACAAAACACACAACACCATCGCTGCTTTTTTCATCGCTTTACCTCATAAATGTATCAAAAACACCAAAGACGCAAGGTAGTTCACTCTCAAACACCATGTCTATGACGCAGAAGCCTATCACCAAACACACTCTGCGTCAAACAATTGCATGCCAAACGTGAAGTCAGGCAAGTAAAGTATTCGGCATCCAGGCCGGGTTTAATCTGACAACTGGCAACACGGCCTTTGCAAATCGTATCATATTCTAGTAAACTATATGACCCGAATACTTCGGGATATCCCTGAAGGCCATAGGAAGACTGAGTTAAATCGCAGATTACCCGGCCGAAGCGGCAGAAACGCGGACCTTGAAACCACGCAGCAGACTGCCACAGGAAACCAGCTCACAGCCTAAGCGTTGCCACACAGCGGCACTCTGAACAAATCCGCGTGTGATTTCGGTTTTTTTGAATCCCAGTCAGAGCATGCAAAGAAAAGACTCACGCCCGGCAACAGAGGTTGCCGTAGAATCCGTATCCCTTTACCAAACTGCACAGCAGCGTTACCTTAATTATGCGTTGAGCGTCATCACCAGCCGGGCCCTGCCTGACGTTCGAGATGGCCTTAAACCTGTCCAGCGCCGTATCCTTTACGGCATGGACGAAATGCATCTCTCGCACGAGGCCAAGCACCAAAAAAGCGCTCAGGTCGTCGGCCAGGTCATGGGTCGCTACCACCCGCACGGCGACAGCGCCATCTATGATGCCATGGTGCGTCTGGCACAGCCTTTTGCCATGCGGTATCCCCTCATCGACGGACAGGGGAATTTCGGGTCCATTGACGGCGATACCGCAGCCGCCATGCGCTACACCGAAGCGCGCATGCAGCCGCTGACAAGCCTCATGCTTGAGGATTTGAACGAGCACATTGTCGATTACCAGCCCAATTATTCGGGAACACTGCGCGAACCCACGGTTCTGCCCGCCGCCATTCCCATGTTGCTCGTCAATGGTTCCACCGGCATCGCGGTGGGCATGTCGACAAACATTCCGCCGCATCATCTGGGCGAAATCATCGACGGCTGCATTGCCATGATAAATGATCCGGCTCTCACGCTCGAAGCGCTCATGCGCCATATTGCCGGACCTGATTTCCCAACAGGCGGACGCATACTCAATGCCTCACAGGAGATTTCCGATATCTATCGTTCAGGTTCAGGCGCCGTCGACATCCAGGGCGAGTACCACCTTGAGGAAGAAGGCAAACGCAGGCGTATCATCATCACAAGCATCCCCTATGGCGTCAACAAGTCTAAACTTGTCGAAACCATCGCAGGCTTTGTGCTGGCAAACAAATTGCCCCTGCTTCACGATGTCAGAGACGAATCGACAAGCGACATACGAATCGTCCTGGATCTGCGCGCCAATGCAGATCCGGCCTCCGTCATGGCCTTCCTCTTTAAACACTCTCCCCTTCAGTCGCGCTTTAGTGTCAACATGACCTGCCTCGTACCGGGCAGCGAAGAGGGTTCCTATCGCCCGGAGCGGATCGGATTGTGCCAAATGATCCGATACTTCATTGATTTCCGCTTAAACGTCATCACCAGA
Organism: Pseudomonadota bacterium; assembly: GCA_009786045.1. Classification (GTDB taxonomy): domain Bacteria; phylum Myxococcota_A; class Bradymonadia; order UBA4248; family UBA4248; genus WQTY01. Next base: position 2,160 of record WQTY01000198.1, read on the forward strand.
AGACTGGCCTACCAGCTTCAGCTGCTCAGGGCACGGATCCATATCCTTGAAGGTTTTGCCAAGCTCTTTGCAGACCTGCAAAAAGCCATCGACATCATCCGCAGTGCCGAAGATAAACCCGATGCTGCGCGCAAACTCTGCACAGCCTTTGGCCTGGATGACATACAGGCCGAAGCCATCCTGCAGCTCAGGCTCTATCGCCTGGCACGCCTGGAGATAGACAAAATTAACGCCGAGCTTGCAGCAAAATCCAAAGAAGCAGCCCACATTGTACATCTGCTTGAGGACGAAGAGGCGCGCTGGAGTCTCGTCTCCAAAGAACTCCAACACATCAAAAAGTCACACAGTGATGCCCGAAGGACAAAACTTGGCGGCTACGATCTGAGTGAATCCTATGTCCCGGAAAACTACATTATCCAGGAAGACTGTTACGTCATCGTGACACAGGCAGGACTTTTCAAGCGGCAAAAGACAATCTCCGATCTTGCCAGTGTCCGCGTTCGAGAGGGCGATGCCGTGGCCTTTGCGCTGCAGGCTTCGACTAAGGATGCTCTCGTTCTTTTTTCATCAAAAGGCAAGGCCTACACGCTGCTCGTCGATACTGTCCCCGCCACCACCGGGCATGGCTCCCCTGTCGCTGCCTCCTTCAACTTCGAAGACGGCGAACGCATCATCTCCGCCATCATTGCCGGCCCCAAAAAACAAAATCCGCCACCCGCCCAGTCCAAAACGCTCTTCGACATAAACAGCGAAGCAGCGGCCGATGCTTCCGAGCCATGCATCGTTGCAGTCAGCCTCAAGGCTCAGCTCGTCAAGCTCCCGTTCAGCACTTTCACCACAGTCTCTTCTGCTGCCGGACGCCTGTTTATGCGGCTCAACGAGGGCGATGCCGTCTTTTACGTCACACTGCCCCCCGGCCATGCCTATGTCAGCCTCGTTGCTTCCAATACGCGCGCCAATGTCTTCAGCGCTGACGATTTGCCCCTGCTCAAAGCAGCCGCAAAAGGATACCGCGGGATGGAACTCGATCCTGGCACGAGTTTGGCAGGATGCAAAATCGTCCAGACGCCAGAGGATGGCGTCAGGGTTCTGCTTTCCGATCAGCGCGAAATAACCGTTTCCTCAAGGCGATTTCCAGGAGGCAAACGAGGCGCCAAAGGAAGGCTCATCCTGGGACGCGGTTCAGTCATCAGCATCATCGAAGCCCCGTTGCTGCCCCCCTCGTCAAATCCATCCCAACATGAAGACTGATGACCACCTCACCCTTCAAGATTTTCTGCGATCATAATAACCCACATCACGATGAGTGAGACGACTTGACTTATTTTGGAGGTATCACGTGATTTTTGGAGCCAGCGTAAGGAACCGGCACATTGTAGCCAGACTCGATCAGGGTGAAGATTTCATTGAGACGCTAAAAAAATTCTTTCAGCGCGAACGCGCCAAATCCTGCGTATTCTCTGGGTTTGGCTACTTTTCCAAATGCTCCCTTCAATCGCTCAACATCGAAAAGCATGCCCTGGAAACCATCTTCACCACCGACTCACCTCTCACCGTTTCAGCGCTGTCCGGCAATATTTCGACCATGGGTTCGGAAGTCGTCGTCAACTGTGCCTGCACTGCCAGCTACCGCATGTTCGGACAAAATCACGTCATCGCCGGCATCATTCAGGATGCCAGGGTCTACTCGCTCGAACTGCACCTCGTCATGTTCGACGATCTGCTCGTGGTTCGCGCCTTCGATCCCATCACCGGACTCGTGCCCATCAACAAAATTCGAAGCAGTTTTGAAGAAAACACCTCAATGACGGATGTTGCCTTCATCAGCAATAACCCTAATCTGGACTCATACCTTGGCATGTCCAGCGACTCCTCCCTGCGCGGCATCTCCATTGCACCGGAACTCATGGACTCCTCTCTCCCCCCGCCTCCCAAGGAAATCATTCGAAAACGCACCAGAACAACCCAAAACTCTTACCAGGGTGCCCCTGTCCCACAGGCCAATGCCGTACCCCCGCCCTCGCCCTCGACTGCCCAGCAGCCATCCCCGCCAAATCAGGACCCTCCCCAGGAAAAACGCCGCGTCCGCACCAAATCCATCACGCGGCAGGCGTTTGCGGTCATTGATGAACTTGCCATCGGCGACTGGCTTGAGCACCCCACCATCGGTTTGTGCCGCGTCGAGAGCCTCCCTCACGACGAGACCATTACCATCAAAACGCAAAAGGGAACCCAAAACGTCATCGCGCTTAAATACTTCGTCTTAATTCGTCTTAACGACATTGAGGGTATAAAGCGCTTCAGGCTAACCCCCAAATGATCCCTGCCCCACCCATTTCCGATCCAAACTCAAATGCCAGCCCCGAACCCTGTGACGCAAACGATAAGCCTGTTGTTGCCTCCACCAGCACGCAGGATGCAGCCAAACGGGCTGGACTGCGCCTGCCCTACATCATAGCCGGAAGCCTTAGTCTCGCGCTCGGAATCATCGGCATTTTCGTCCCACTGCTCCCGACGACCCCATTCCTGCTCCTGGCCGCTGCAGCCTACAGCCGAGGTTCAACGCGGCTCTATCAATGGCTGATCAACCACAAATACCTGGGTCCCTACATTCGAAATTTCAGAGAATACAAGGCCATCCCGCTCAAAGCCAAAATCGCTTCGATCTCTCTGCTGTGGGCAACCATTGGCTTTAGCATCTTCTTCGCGGGCATGCCCCTGCCCGTCCAAATCCTGCTTGGCGCCATCGCCATAGGCGTCACCTGGCATATCCTGTCGTTTAAAACGCTGAAAAAAGGCAAAAATCCGTAGGGACGCGCAGTGCGCATGGGAGTGCGACGCAGTCGCACCCACGGGGCGTTGCGGGGTGTCCCCGCACAGGGGGTAGACGCGTATCGGCCGGGTGGATGGCAATCCGCCCGGCCGATAGCGGCG
>WQTY01000199.1 GCA_009786045.1 Pseudomonadota bacterium
CCGGCCCCGCAACGCCCCGCTCTCAGCGACTACGTCGCGCGGGCGACCGTCCCGGTCGCCCCTACTCATTTCATTTATCCATCTTCGCGAATGCGTCTGCCGCCTTGTCGATAATTTTTATGAGAACTGGCAAATTTTTGTCGCTGAAGATTTTTCTTGCCTCTTTAACGCCAGGATAATTTTGGCACGCCACGAGGGTAAGTGCCACATAGATGTGGCTTTCCTGCAGTTCACCCTGGCTGGCTTTGAGCTTCTCGCCCACTTCGATGGCCTGAGGATAAAATCGCCTGAACATGTAACCGCATTCGCATTTTATGATGATAAGTCCCAATTGGATAAAATGCTCAACCAGAGCATCCTGGTGAGCTTCCATCGTCTCAGTATCCATGGCATTGAGGAAAGCCGCGAGTTTTTGTGTCTGGGGAACAAACCGCTCGATCAGTGTATTGCAATCGCCAGTGCTGCCAATTTTTTTGAGGGATTCATTCATTTCTCTCAGGTTTTTGGCAAGCTTTTTACGGTCTTGTTCCGACAGCTTTTGCCTGGCGGATGAAACCATTGGTTCGACCCTGTCTTTGGCCTCTTTTATGGATTGCTCCTGAATCTCTGAGGCCTTTTGCTTGATTCCGTCGCATCCGAGAGCGAGTAGGCATGTTGCTGACAGGAGAATAATAAGGGGAAGGAATGGTTTCATCTTTGATTTTTAACGGTATCCAAGGAGACAGGGGGGCTTTTGGGGGAGGGTGGCTTGGGTTCAGCCCCACATGACAGGGCGGCTATCGCTTGATACTCAGTACACTTATTCACAGCAGTAGCTCTGGCCTTGCAGCCTTCTATGCAAGCCCTGTGAGTATCATCCATGTAAGCACTTTCCGTGCGAGCATTTTCTCTTGCCATGGTCCCGTCCTGGCACAGCTTGTCGCAAGCAGCTTCTCTGGCACGCTTTAACGCCACTTTTTTCATCTGCCTGGTCCCACAGCGCCTTTCTTCATTCGAAGAATACGCAATATATTCATCCTCGTCAGCGCTTACATTATCCCCCTGATAGGTAATTTCGACAGCACACTCAACACCACATACGCGCTGCAACTTCTCACTGATACACGCCCACGCCTGAACCGGGATGAAGCAACCTGTCAACGCAACAGCACATAAAAGTCGTTTCGTCATAAAAGTTCCTCACCTGCAGGCAATGCGTCGCAGGGGCAGATATTATCTGCCCCTGCAGGGGGGACAAGTTCCCCCACAAAAAAGAAAACGCTCTAGCGTTTACGTTCGGTGCATTCGGAGTTCAGGACGGGGGCTTTGGCATTGCAGGCTTTTACGCATGCTTTGAGTTCGTCTCCTGAGTATTCGCCACACAGTTTTTTGCAGGCCACATCCTTGGCACTTTTCATGGCGTCATTTTGGCTGCCCTTCCAGCTACCATCTGCTTTCTCGGTGTTTTCCAGATAGGACACTTCGATAGAGCATTTGAAGGTTGGCGTCGGGGGTTTAGCTGCCTGTGCGGCCTGGGCTGCGGCAGCCTGTTCCTGAGCGGCTTGCGCCTGAGCGGCAGCAGCCTGTTCCTGAGCAGCTTGCGCCTGAGCGGCGGCGGCTTGTTCCTGAGCAGCTTGCGCCTGAGCGGCGGCAGCCTGTTCCTGAGCGGCTTGCGCCTGAGCGGCAGCAGCTTGTTCCTGAGCGGCTTGCGCCTGAGCGGCAGCAGCTTGTTCCTGAGCGGCCTGCGCCTGAGCGGCGGCAGCCTGATCCTGTGCAGCCTGTGCCTGAGCAGCGGCTTGCGCCTGTGCAGCGGCAGCGGCTTGTGAGGCAGCTTCCTGATCCTGTGCAGCGGCATCCTGCGCCGGGATGAACCAGCCAGTTAACGCGGCAGCGCATACAACACATAAAATTCGCTTTATCATAAAGTCCTCCTGATTAAGGCAAAGAGAAGAATTTCTGCACACCAGTCTGCAGACATGGCCCAAGTGTAATCCAGTTCGAAACTCACTGCCACCCCGAATTCGCAAAACCTTGAGCCTTCGCCTGAAAAGATTGTGTATCGTATCCTATGTGTTCGTTCCCAAAAGGTGCGGCGGCGTATTCGCTTGCGAATAGCCGCCGCCGCAGCCCGTATTCGGCCGTGCAGGCCGGATAGGGCGCGCACGCTGATTTAGAATGCAGTGTCAGGAACTCTCCATTCGCATGAAAAACTTTCTTGCAAAGACCGGCCAGTTTGTTTACAAGGCGCAACGGTCGCGGGGCGTGGCGCAGTCTGGTAGCGCGCCTGCTTTGGGAGCAGGAAGCCGTAGGTTCGAATCCTATCGCCCCGATTGAGCGCTCATAGCTCAGTTGGACAGAGCAACGGCCTTCTAAGCCGTGGGTCGCAGGTTCGAATCCTGCTGAGCGTATGTGTTTTGTTTCCCGGACTCCACATTGGAGTATTTTTTGAGGTAGTTATGGCAGCAGTACGTGACAAGATTCGCTTGGTGTCTGAGGCAGGCACGGGCTATTTTTATACAACGACAAAGAATCGCAAGAAAACGCCCGATAAGCTTCGCTTTAAGAAATATGATCCCAAAGCGGGCCGCCATGTTTGGTTCAAAGAGGCGAAGATCAAGTAGATTTTGCCAGAGGTTATTGCAGCCTTGCAAGTCGAAGCATTGAGGAAGGGGCGTTTGGATGCGTATTATGCCAGCGATAAGTTTGGTGTATACATCCACGTCCCTTTTTGCGTTCGCCGGTGCCGTTATTGTGGTTTTGTGTCAACGGTGCGCCGGGAAGTGCCGGAAAAGGCATATGCAGCGTCGGTGCTGAATGAGTTTGGGTTGCGCCGTGAGGCGTATTCTGGGCTGGCTTTGAGAACGCTCTATGTCGGTGGTGGCACGCCTTCGGTATTGGGGGATGCGTCGCTGGGTGAGATGCTCGACGGGATACGTGCGTCGTGTGGTGAGCCAGAGGAGCTGACGCTTGAGGTCAACCCGGAGCATGTGACGTTTGGGCGGGCGCTGGGCTGGCGCGAGCTGGGTGTGACGCGCGTTTCGCTGGGTGTGCAGTCGTTTGATGAGGCAACGCTTCGCTATCTGGGCCGCCGGCATTCGGCGCAGGTGGCCAGGGATGCGGTGGCTTCGATTCTGGTGGCGGGCATCAAAGAGGTGAGCATCGACCTGATCTATGGGGCGCATGTGGCATCCGAGCCAGAGGAGGCGCTTGCGATTTGGCGCCGTGATTTGGAGCAGGCTAGGGATAGCGGGGCGGNGCATGTCTCGTGTTATGCGTTAATCGTCGAGCCTTCGACGCCCCTTGCAGCGGTGGCTTCCCGCGGGCAATGTGTCGTCGAGTCGGACGAGACGCAGCTTGAAATGATGGCCATGATTCCGGGGGTGTTGGGGATGCGTGCTTATGAGGTCTCGAACTATGGGCGCGAGGGGTATGTTTCGGCACACAATGTGTCATGCTGGGCAGGTGAGCCGTATCTTGGGCTTGGCGTGGGGGCGCATTCCCTTTGCCGGCGTTCCGGCGATTTTGTCCGCCGGGCCAATGGTTCAGATCTCACGCGCTATTTGGCAGATCCCACAGGTGGGGCGGAGTTTGAAGAGGTGCTCTCACCGGGGCTGCATTTGGGCGAGTTGCTTATTTGTGCTGCCAGAACGCGCTTTCGGTGGTGTCCCGATGCGATTGCCCGGCAGAGGGGGGCAGATTTGACGCCCTATCGTCCTGGCCTGGCAAAGGCGGAAGCGCTTGGCTGGATTACCGGGACGGATGATGGCGTTTATGAGACGACGAAAACTGGCATTGAGCTCAATAACCGTTTGGATGCAGTATTGTTTGAAGGCGCCCCTGAGGCTTGAGGGCTGCGCCATGGCAATGGTCGTTGACTCCAGGGCCGGTGAGCGTGTAAGGTCGTCCAATCGGAGGAATGATGCGAAAAGAGAACGTGCCCTTACAAGAGCAGGAAGCAGCCGTCATTTTACCGCCACCCGAAGAGGAAGTGCCGGAGGATGCGGTTTTTGACGATGTCGTTCTGATGGATTCGGATTTGATGCCTGAGGCCGGTGAAATTGAAGCTATGGTTGAGCCGGGCGAGAGAGCGTGGATTGATGTGGATTCTCCAGACGGGATGCTGACGCTTCGCGGGGCTTTTAAACCGCGGGGTGGGAGTGCGGATGCATCGGCCGATCCGCTTACGGTTTACCTGGCGCATATACGAAATCATCCGATCCTCGATACGGAGAGCCAGCAGAAGCTTGCGATACGCTACAAGAAGCATCACGACGTTGAGGCAGCCCAGCTGCTGGTTTTGACGAACCTGCGTCTTGTCGTCAAGATAGCGCGCGAGTATACGCGCCGGTGGGTGAGCCTTCTGGAGCTCATCCAGGAGGGAAATGTGGGCCTGTCTGAGGCCATTCAGCGTTACGATCCCTACCGGCATGTGAGATTTACGTCGTATGCGCAGTATTGGATTCGGGCGATGATTCTCAATTACCTGATGAATCATTTTCAGCCGATTCGCATTGGTTCGACGCGGGCCGGGCGCAAGCTGTTCTACAATCTGAAGAAGGCGCGGGCGCAGCTTCAGCAGGAAGGGNATGCGAATCCGACGCCGGCGCTTGTTGCCGAGAAGCTTGGTGTGTCGGAGCAGGATGTCATTGATGTGTCGCGCCATTTGGATCATCCGGCTATCAGCATCGATCAGAATGCGCCTGGTTATGAACATACGACGATAGGGGAGCTTCTGCGCGACAATAGCGGATCAACGCCCGAAGAAGTGGTGGCGCATGCTGAATTCTATGCGAAGGTTCACGAGGTCGTGGAGAGCTTTGGGGCTTCGCTGACGGAGCCTCGCGAGCTGGCGCTCTGGAATCGCCGCCTGCTTGCCGACGAACCGGTGACGCTGGCAGAGCTTGGCGAGGAGTACCACATCAGCAAGGAGCGCATCCGGCAGATCGAAGCTCGCCTGAAGGATCGTTTCAAGACATATCTTTCGCAGCGTATAGACGGTGACATTGCCACGTTTATCGATGTTTAGGCAGGGGGCAGCGCCCCCTGCGCCGCTATTGCCGCATGCGGCAATACGCGGCTACCCCCTTTGCGGGGCCTCAGTCG
>WQTY01000200.1 GCA_009786045.1 Pseudomonadota bacterium
TGCTGTCGTGGAGCCTGAGACGAAAGTTGCCGGGGCGGATGTGCTTCCGGGGGCAGAACCTGTGGTGGCGGCAACAGCGACTGCGGCGGCTGAGCTCAGGGCACTGAAGTCCTTCATTTCCTATGAGGATTTCGATAAGATCGACATTCGCGTTGGCAGGGTTTTGGCCTGTGACAAGGTCAAGAAGTCGAACAAGCTGCTGTGCTGCAAGGTCGATATCGGTTTGCCGACGGGGCCTGTGCAGATTGTCGCGGGCATTGCGAAGCATTATGAACCGGAGTCTCTGATCAACCGCCATGTCCTCGTTTTGGCGAATCTTGCGCCGAGAATGCTTTTTGGACTTGAGTCGCATGGCATGATTTTGGCGGCAAGCGATTTGGGTGGCCTTGAGCTTCCCGGTACACTTCTTCGGGCCTCCGGTGCGTCCGTGAGCTGATTTTTTGCACTTTGCCGCGGGCACGCCTCTGGCGCGGCGTGCTTGAAATGCATTGGTTTGTCATGTCCTTTCCAACTGTCTCGCTCACAATCCCTGCTTTTGACGATTATGAGAAGCTCTATGCAACGCGTTTTGCCCCTGAAGTTGTGTATTGGGCAGATGATGCTGTCAGGGATGTTTCACTTCAGGAGTATGGATCAGGCAGACTGATGGCTCAGGAGCAGGGGCTCATCATTGAGAGGATCATTGTCCTGAATGATGAACCCATTGGCACCGTGACGGCCAGAGACATGGCCGAGAAGTGTACACAGTGCACGCTTGGCATTGTCATTGCTGATCCAAGGCATTGGGGATGCGGCTATGGAACGCAGGCCCTTGAGCAGTTTCTGCCGCTGCTGGCGATACAGGGATTTTGCGTGGTCGTGCTTGAGACCTACGCCAACAATATCAGAGCGCGGCGGTGTTTTGCCCGTCTCGGTTTTCAGAAGAAACGGGCGTTTTTTGCGCCGCAGGCTGGCCGGTTTGTTTTGCAGATGTTCAAGCGTCTGTCGCCATACGAGCCGATTGGCGAATATGTCAGCCGTGACGATCCTCGTTGGAAGCCCCCTAAAGTGGGGTCGTGATTTTGTGCTATGGGAAGAGGGCGGCATACTTTGGTGCGTTCTCATTTCAACAAACGTTTGGAGTTTTTGGTTTTATGACACAGCATCGCCTTGCCAGATGGTCTTTTACCCTTGTCATGGTCAGCATGATTGCGGCTTTTCCTGCATGTAAGAAGAAGGATACTCAGATGGTTGACTCTTCCCCTTCGTCCAATGCCCAAGTTTCAGGCGGGACAACCGAAACGTCAGTGGATCTGTCGCAGCTGGATCGAACGGCATTCAATCGAGCCGCTTTGCGGCTTAATCTGCCCATCTTCTGGAAATATGAAGCGACGCCAAACGGCACGGTTCGTCCGGAAGTGTTGACGACGCTTAGCTTTTATCCAGATTCCGATACCTTTGTCTGGAAAAATCCAGATGGAACGTTTTCGGAGGCATTCCTTGAGGCGTACCAGAAAATGGTGACGATCATGGCGGATCCGATGCTTGGAGCGGTCCTGGATGATGCTGAAAAGCGCCGTCGCCTTGCCGTCGCGGAAGAGCTTGATCAGGCGGCTGTTGTTGTTCTTGAGTCAGATTTTCGCCATGCATCCCCCGAGGAGCAGGCTTTTGTTCGGGCAATGCTCAAAGCAGGCAGTCTCATTGATGCGCTCTATGAAAAGCAGGTGGGGCTCACGGATGCTTTGCATGACATTCCACAGGACGATGTCATGTCGCGAAGCATGGCACGACGCAACTGGGGCATCGTTCCAGAGAGCCCGAAGATGAAGCACGATCAGATTTGTCGTGCCATGGCCGGAAAAGATAAACTGCCTGTGTCCGTCTATCCAGAGGAGCTGCAGGCAGATCCTGATTTTTGTGCCAGGCTGGAGGCGCATCCTCTTGCCGAATCACTGCTTAGCCCATTTTCTGCTGTGATTCAGGAAGGCGACGATCTCAAATCCATCCCTTATCATGAGTTTTACCAACAGGACATGACTGCCATCAGCAATGCCCTCAAAGAAGCTGCGCAGATCCTGGACGGCAATGTCGGCGAAGAGAAGCTTCGCAGCTATCTGCTGGCGGCTGCAGAGAGTTTTCTCACGAACCAGTGGGAACCTGCCGATGAGGCATGGGCAAGCATGAATGCGCGAAACTCTTCGTGGTATGTGCGTGTTGCACCGGATGAGACTTATTGGGAGCCATGTTCCCGCAAAGCCGGATTCCATCAGACGTTTGCCCGCATCAACCCCGATGCGATAGCCTGGCAGGAGAAGCTTGGGCCGGTTCAGCAGGAAATGGAGGACAGGCTTGCGGCCGTGGCGGGTTCGCCTTATGTGGCGCGCCATGTCAGCTTCCAGTTGCCTGACTTCGTCGATATTATTGCCAACAGCGGCGATGACAGGAATCCTTTTGGCGCAACGATTGGGCAATCTCTGCCGAATTGGGGACCCGTTGCCAACGAAGGCCGGGGGCGGACAGTGGCCATGAGCAATCTTTACACTGACCCCGACAGCGTACGGGACAGAGGTGTGCGGGCTGCCTCTGTTTTTACTGCCAAAGATATCGTTTGGCTTGATGACGTTCAGGTTCCTGGCCTGCTTGGCACCATCATCCACGAAGCATGCCACAATCTTGGGCCTTCGCATGAGTACGAAGTCGATGGCAAAATCGATGACGTCATTTTTGGAGGCGGGCTTGCCACGCTGGCAGAGGAGCTCAAAGCACAGACCGGTGCCATGTGGTACCTCGATTTCCTCGTCGAAAAGGGCATCATATCTCGGGAATTGGCAAATGAAAGTTATGCCGATGCCATTTTGTGGTCGTTTGGGCACATCTCGCGTGGCATGACCACTGCGCAGGGTCAGATTCAGCCCTATTCGCAGCTGGCCGCCATTCAGCTGGGGATGCTTTTGGAAGATGGTGCCGTCACCTTTGATCCTGAAGCGCTGGCGGCCAATGGCGAGGACAGGGGGGCTTTTATCCTGCACATGGAAAAGATGCCGGCTTCTGTTGAGCGGATCATGAAGGAGATTGCCAGGATAAAGGCCACAGGCGATAAGGCGGCACTTGTTGAGTTGCAGCAGAAGCACGTCTATGGCAGTGCGGTTCCGTTTGATCTCATCCGTGAGCGAATGCTGAGGCTGCCCAGAGCGAGTTTTGTTTACAGCATCCATTTGGACGACGAGGCATAGGGGGGCAGAAACACTTTGTGCTGTGTCGTGTATTGGCGAATTCGATAGCTGCACTTTGATTGGTTATTCGAATCAAACGAGACACGGCTTGTGACAACTGGAATTTTTCACATACAATCTCCATATTCGCGAGTGTTAAGCGAATTTTCTTCAAACCTGGGTTGACATTACCTACATCTTCGCATATACAACGAGATCAGCCTACATTGCGTCATGGCTGGTTTTGCCATCCGGTCCAGTGATTGCCGTTGTACTAAAGGATACGTATTATGAAATCGCGTCTCATTACCGCAGCTTCTTGTTGTTTTGCCGCTCTGGCACTGCCAGTGTCGGTGTGGGCTCAAGGGGTGAGCGATGCTTCCGACGTTGTTCTGGAGGAAGCAAATAGCAGCACTGTTGCATCAAACGCCGACGACGAGGCAGGTGAGAAAGCTGACAAGCGTTGGAAAGTTGGCGCTACAGCCGGGTTTGATCTTGGTTTGGGCGCTTTCGTCTCACATGAGTATGCGCGCAGGGTTCGGTCAAGATTCACCATGTCCGTGAATGGGTCTTACAAGATCCCCGTCATTGATGTCACCGTTTCAGCCAGCACAGGTTTTTCGCAGTGGATGAGCAAGGCGGGAGGCAGCAATGGGATTTACGAGTTTCGCTGGTCAGATTCCGATCTGAGCCTTTCTCGAAAGATCTGGGGCTATAAATCGGGCGATTTCGCGTTTAACCTTGCCGGAGGATTGGGGTTCACGCTGCCGACTTCGAAGGCGAGCCTCCAGTCAGATCTTTACACGTCGATTGTGCCTTCATTGTCGGCGAGTGTGAGTCTTGCCAAGTTCAGTCTTAGCTATAGCATTGCCTACTCGCACAGCTTCCACAAGTACACGAGCATGACGCTTAATCCCTCCGATGTCGATGTTTTGTCACGCTCCACGGGGATAGAGCTCATAGGTTCGAATGCCATTGCCATCGACGGTGTGCTGACCGAAATCGCCTTAGCCAATCAATTCGTTTTTGGCTACAGCTTCCTGGACAACCTTGCGCTGTCGGTTGGATTGGGCTTTATGGATGCCTGGTCCTATGACAATGGCACCATCACCAAAGATGATGAGTATGTTTCTGAGAATGCCAAGGTTGGGCGCGGGCACAAACAATACAGCATGGGAACGGTGACCCTGTCCTATCTGCCTATTGAGTACCTGACGCTGTCGTTATCCATGGTCAGCATGCAGCCCTGGAAAACCGCCGACAATAAGACGCTTCGTTTTCCATGGTTCGATACAGTCAGTCCGGCGAAGAACTACACGACATTCCTGTTCACGGCCAGCTTCAAGTATTAGCATGCGTGCGTTGAAGGCATAAAGGCGTCCCTTTGGGGCGCCTTTTTTGTTCGATGCGGGACGCCCGCTATTGCCCGCGAGGGCGGGCAATACGCGGTGCGGGCGCGGCTATCGGGAAACCCGATACGCCGCGCCTTTTTTCTGCGGGGGAGCATTGATCCCCACACCCCCTGCGATACTTTGTATTGCTTGTGGGTGAAGTGACAAAGTACATCGTTTTGAGCTTGAGCTTGAGCTTGAGCTTGAGCTTGAGCTTGAGCTTGAGCTCATAGCTACTAGCTACTAGCTACTAGCTAATAGATCGCGATTAGGCGTGCATATGCCATTCGAACAATAAAGAGCGAAATCAGGTTAACGTTTGTGGGGCAAGCGTGTCTGGCTTGGTTTCCTCAAAGCAACGCGTGAGCATTGCAGGGAGAGTGTGGGGAACGGGTTCCCCACACTCTCCCCCTGTCGGGGACAGCGGGCGTTGCGGGCCGGCGTCTGAGGCCCGCAGAGGGGGGAGACGCGTATCGGCCT
>WQTY01000201.1 GCA_009786045.1 Pseudomonadota bacterium
CCTTCCACGCCTCCTTGCTTCCTAGAATCTGCGCCATTTGGGCGCCGCGCTCTTGGCTAGTGCAATAATGTGCATCTTCGTCGTCAGCGGCGTCGTTGTGGGCGGTGCTTCCTGGAATCTGCACCATTTCGACGCCCAGGCCGCCAGTGATAAGGCGAGTGCGATAGCAGCGCAGGGGGCGCGGCCCCCTCAATAAATTAATCCTTGAAATAGACGCCCATGACGCGTGCGGCGACGTGGGTGCCCTTGATCCACCACTTCTCGGAGTTCACGACCAGTGCGCCTACGGCAAGTTTATCGGCATGGCTGTCTTCGCCCCATCCGACGTACCAGTTGAAAGTGTAGAATGGGCGTTTATTCGAGAGGGTGCCTGTTTTGCCGCCGGTTCGCACGCCTTTTTTCCAGCCTTTTCGGCCTGAGAATACCGAGCGGGCGGTGCCTTCGCGCGTGGTGCTTTCGCCCATCCGGGCGAGCGTTTGTGCGTTCTCAGCCGACATGGCGACGAGCCAGGGCTGGGGTTTGACGGTGTAGATGACGGTGCCGTTGGCGTCGGTGATTTCGTCAACGAGGGTGGGGCGCATCATGACGCCCTGGTTGACGATGGCGGCGGCCAGCATGGCACCGTGCATGGGGCTCAGGTTCACGTGCCAGAAGCCTGCGGCCGTTTTGGCGCGTTCGATGTCGTCGTCGACGAACTCGGCCTGGCTCACGTCGACATCCATTTCGAAGGGTATTTCGCGGTTAAAGGCGAATCGCAGGGAGATGGCTTCGAGATCTTCCTTGGAAAGGTGCTGATAGGCAAGCCTTGCGATAACGGCATTGAGGGAGTGCGCGACGGCCTGTTCGAGGTTTGCGCAGGTTTTGTCGGTGCTCGGATTTCCGCGCACGTCGGATTCACTGAGCATGCTTTGCCCGCCTGAGTAGCACACGCGGGCCTGGGTGTCGATGCTGCCTTTTTCGAGCAATGCGGCGGCACTGATCAGTTTAAAAACCGATGCAGAGGGCGCCACGGCACGCATGGCATAGTCGTCGATTTTTGGGTTTGCATTGGAAACGCTGGAGATAGCCAAAACGCGTCCGGTTTTGGGATCGATCACGACGGCGCCGCCATAGGGAACGGTGTGTGCGCCAAGCGAAGCATCCAGGTTATTCTGGAGTGCGCGATTGAGGGAAAGTTTTGCACGGCGCCCCTTAGAGAGAGAGACGTAGGCGATGTCATTTTCCCAGACGATATCGGAAGGCTGAAAATGGACACCGGATTCCACGGCAATGGGCGCGATGGCAGCGGGCGGAGCGATGGCCACCTCGTTGGCATAGGCAAGCGTCTGAGCCAGGAAAGGCGTGCCTCTCATGTCGGAGAGCCACGACCATGCCAAAACAGCCGCCACCGTCAGCAGGCTTGCGAGTGTCACTTTGATCCAAATTTTTTGCGTACTTCGGCGCATCCTGCGCATAGTGTCCTCCTCAGACTGACGGACGCCCCCTGCGTCTCGATCGAACCACCCTGCCTTAGTACGCCTCCTTGGCGCCGGGATCAAGTTTTTGGCAAAGTGTCCAGTATCCAGACTGGAGCTAATCTGGCAACTGGCAACTGGCAACTGGCAACTGGCAACTGGCAACTGGCAACTGGCAACTGGCAACTGGCAACTGGCAACTGGCAACACCATATGAAAATGGCAACGCCCTCGACATTGTATTTGCCTTGTGTCACAATACTTGGCGTCGCAATGGATTTGGCATACTGCCGCCTTGTTTTGACAATGTTTCCGCCGCGGCGCAGCTCTGCATGCCCTTTCGATGACTTCTGCCATGCCTCACCTCATACACCGCACTTTTGCTGCACTGGCCGTGATGACTGCCGCAGGTTGCGACACGGTCGCAGAGATAACCTTCCATAACGAGCAGCTCGTCGAAGTGGCGGTTCAGGGCGTGGTTTCGTCCCGGTGCAGTTCGGCCGAGGGGGCCGATTTCGCACTTCGGATGACGATTCTCACCTCGCGCGACAGGCGCCTGGAACCAGGCATGCGTTTTTCTGACATGCAGGCGCCCATTGTTCCCGGAGAGAATTTCGTAGCAGACAATATCCTGTTCAGCGACGGATGGCTTTTCGCAGTCGATGCCGATGGCCAGGACAGGACCTGCGCATCGGCGTCAGATTGCCGCGAGAGAGAATCATGCCTGCCGCTGGCTGGCCTGGGCCTTGATGATTACTATTATGCGCCCGCACAATACTGTGTCATTCCCACAACCATCAGCCTGTTGTCAGCACCGCGTTTTCACCACTACCGGGAATTGACACTTTCCGAAAATTCTTCTGTGACCAGCGACAACGCCAATGGCCGGACCATTGCCTTTATCCTCGATAATTCGTCGAGTCTGAACGGCAGCCAGCTAGATGGCGTCCCCAACGATATGCTCGCCACGGATCCCTATCAATATCGGCGCGTGGGCCTGACTGCCTTTCTCGAAGCACTCTCTGTTTCGCAGGTGCAATCGCCGCTATACGAATTTTCGGCGCACTTTGCCAATGGTGCAGGCATGGGAGGTGTTTTTGTTCCCTCCGAGACCTGGATTAAGACCATCGGTCAATTCAAAGCACAGATTCTGGATAAGTATCCGACACCCAGTGGTCTTTCGCCCATATACGAAGCAGCCCTGATGTCACTCGAACATGCCATGCAACACGGCAATGCGGCCTATACCAGAACACTTGTCGCCTTTACAGACGGTCCCCCCAGCAGCGACACTTCACTGGCAGCCTTTCAGTCAATGCTTGGCGCCTCGGGTCAGACGCCGCTGCACTGGATTGACCTGCAGCCTGACGGACACCCGCCCTATCTTTCCTATGCCGCACGCGTGGCCCAGCAATGCGGCAGTTACCATTATATCCATCAGCCGACACAAATCCCCCCCATCATGCGGCGCATTGCCCTTAACACCGAATCGTACTGGGATATCGCAATTTCCCTGAGTACAAAACCCATGGCAGGGCAGGGATACCGGCTGGCAACAGACTTTACCATTCGGCTCGGTGATATGGCAGTGCACTATGCTGCGCAAAGAAAGCTCAGCAACCATGCCGTCGAAGACGATCGGCTCTTCATCCTCCTGCCATAGCCTGATCACGGAGTTTTGCACGCGATGATTCGAAACGATTGGATATCGGCCTTTCGCCTCCTGCTGAGCTCACCCTGGATAACGGCGTGCCTTATGACCCTGACGGTTTTGGCTTCGCGTGAATGCTGGGCTCAGATGGCATCAGAAGAATCAAATACGCCATCCGATGTGCAAATCTTCGATCCGATGATCAGTGCCCGGGACAAGCAAATCGCTGCAATACAGCCGCGTCCCTTCTCAAAAGAAGGACGCGGAGAGCTGGCACTGGGCATAGGGACAATTGCCAATGATGTCTTCATCGTTTACCTGCCCGTCACGATCAGGGGGGGCTATCATTTCAAAGAATGGCTTTCCGCCGAGATTTCGGCATCTTTCATGGGATGTTTTGGATCGGACTCCGGGCCGCGCCACGAACGGGCCGCGGCACAGCATTGTGCACGGGTCCTGACACAGACCTATCACGCGCTCCAGAATCACAATACTGATCTGACGCAGGTTCGGGCCGTCGTCATCCAGGAGTACCAGGTGGCGCGCTTCTCCCTTAACCCCATCTGGTCCCCCTTCTCGTCGAAATTCAGCCTTGCCAGCGATGCCATCGTTCACTTTGATCTCAACCTGTCGGCAGGACTTGGGGTGCTCGTTGTCGAAGCACTCAGAGACACGGCATTGGGGAAATACACACTTGGCGCCAGCTTCGAGGGAAACCTTGGCCTTGGCCTTCGCTTCATTTTCAACGATGTCGCTGGTCTTCGACTCGACTTCCGGGAGTATTTCTATGGCAAACAACATGGCCATGGTCTCGGCATGGCATCGGAACTGACACTGAGCGTGTCATTTCTGCTTTAGGAGAAGGATGCCATGATATCACCCCTGCGCGTCTTAAACTGCCTTGTCCTGACTTGTTTCATTGGAATATTGCCGCCATTTGCCGCCATTTGCCTTGGCCAGGAAAACTCGCTGGATGAGCGTCTTGAGCGTCACTGGACGACTCAGCCGGTACCGGCCCTGACGTCTGCACCATTGTTCCAGAAAGCCGGGCAATTCCAGATCGGGCTCAGTTTTGGCTATGTTCCTAACGATGCTTACCACAACTATTTCCCTTTCATGCTCGACCTTCACTACCACCTGACGCAGGAATGGGTTCTCGGACTGCGCGGCAGCATGCTGCTTGCGCGAAGTGACACATCGCTCTCCCGATTCCTCACTTCGCACCAGCCCACGCTCGACATCCGCCAGCTCGGAGACACTCAGCTTGGCGATGTCTTCTTTCTGGCCTCCTATCGTCCGCTCTATGGAAAGTGGGCGATGCAAACGACTCACCTTGGCCACTTCGACTGGGGGGTGTTTTTGGGCATCGGAAGCATCATCGCGCAATCGCCCAATGCGATGCGCACAAGTACCCAGACAAAAGCCCGCGTGGCGGGTATCGTCGGCATGGATGCCCACCTTTCCCTGACATCATGGCTGGCGCTTCGCCTGGAGGCTTCGATGCGCATGTATCAGGCGCATCAGGGATTTCTTCTTCCGTGTACACTGGCGCTCGGGGTGAGTTTCTTTTTCCCGCAGGCCGCCAACGACTAGGACAATGCCGATATGTACAGCACAAACCCACAACGTACACACCATTGTCTCCAGGGCTTGAGAGCGTTGCTTTTCCGAACCCGCACAGTAACCGCCGCCACCGTGATGGCATGTTTCCTTACCCTGGTGCCATCGGCCTTCGCACTTACGGTCGATGACATTGTGATCATGACAGAGCGCGGCATAAGTGAATCCGTGCTGCTCAACCTCATCGAACATGCTTCCGTGGGCTGCGCCCAGGATGCTGAAACTCGCCTCAGGGCAGCAGGACTGTCTTCCGACATCGTGGATGACATCCTGCACAGGTGCATACCCCTTGATTGGGAGCCACCTAGGCACAGCACAACCGAGGCTCCCCCCCCCC
>WQTY01000202.1 GCA_009786045.1 Pseudomonadota bacterium
GGGGGAGCAATGCTCCCCCACAAAAAATAAAAGGCGCGGCGTATCTGCGTTATCGCAGATAGCCGCGCCCGCACCGCGTATTGCCCGCCAAAGCGGGCAATAGCGGGCGTCCCAAATTACTTAAGGGAAATGTGGCGCAGAGCCCGGTAAGTGGCATTTCGATCGAGGTATTCGGTACGTTGGATGATCTTGGCGCCTTTGATGGCAGGCAAAATGACCTTCTGGATAAATGCTGTGCCTGCTTTGTCGAGAAAGGTGGTGACTTCGAGTGTGCGCTTGTCTCGCGACAGGATGGCCTCGCGCAGCGTCTGAGGGAGGGGGCTTTGGGGGCAGATTTCGGCCGTGACGAGATCCTTGATGGCAGTACCGTCGCCGCCGATGACGGACTGTGCGCCGGGTATTTCGGTGAGCTTTGGCATGCAGGACGGGTCGGGAAAGATGAAACGCTCTGTTCTTGCCGAAAGCGTATCACCCAGCACGCTGAGCTGCTGGTTCAGGGCGGTTTCCAATTCAAAGGCCTGGATGAGTTCGTAGATGTGATAGGCTGAAATTTTTAGAAATGCCTGCCGTGTTGTCGTTGGAAAGCGCTGGCAGAAGTGTTCATATTGCGCCTGAAAAACGGATAAGACGTCCGAAATGTGGTCAGAATGGATCGTGTCCCAGGGTTCAACCACCTTGAGGGTGAACTTTCTCGGAAGCAACCCCACGGGCATGACCCTGCCGAAGATCGTCTCATGCCGCCTGGGAGGCGACTCAATTGATGTGTAGACGCGGAATTTTTGTGAAGTGGTCAGGCTTTCGATGGTCGTGTATCCGAGAATTGCCGGATGCAGCACGCGGTAGAAATCGAAGTGCGAGGCCCTTAAATGGTCTATCCCCGGAAACTCTTTGGGCGTCAGCGGGAAGGCATTTTGTATTTCGACCCGCCGGTGCCCAAGGAAGAAGGCCAGGTCGTGGGTCAGGATGTGGTAGAAGAATTCGAGATCCAGAACATTGGCATTGGTGACGTCGCCCTGCTGAAAGCAATAGTCTCTGAGCTGATAATAGGTCTGTGACAGGCCGTCGCCCATAAACAGCGCACGCATGGCCATGATGGTACGGTCATAGCCGACGCCGGAGAGTCGCGCTTTGGGGAATGCCGGCGACCAGGATGAGGCCAGGGGGCAGTCAGAAAAATGCGCACATGGCCAGGGCGTAAAAGGTGGGGACGTCATCTTTCGGGTTACATGGATGCAGTTCTGAGGACAAACCTGGACACATAGACTGCATCCTCACCCAGCGCCTCTTCAATGCGTATGAGCTGGTTATACTTGGCAATGCGCTCGGTGCGCGACAATCCGCCCGCCTTAATCATCCGCGAGTTTGTCGCAACGCACAGGTCGGCAATGAATGTGTCTTCGGTTTCGCCGGTGCGATGCCCGACGATGGTGGTCATGCCATGGCGCTGTGCAAGGCGGATAGCGTTGAGCGTTTCTGTCAGTGTGCCAACCTGATTGGGCTTGATCACGATGCCGCTTGCTGCGCGGTGGTCGATGCCCAGCTGCAGGCGTTTGGCACTGGTGGCAAACAGATCGCCACCAATGACGTGAAAATTCGTGTGACGCTTTGAAAAAGCCTGCCATGCCTCCCAATCATCCTGATCAAAGGGATCTTCGATCGAAAGGATGGGGTAACCCTTCAGAATTTTGTCGTAGAAATCGGCCAGCTGCGCACTGTCAACATGCAGGCCCTCGCCCCTCAGCTCGTAGCGCTTATCCTTTGGGCAGTAAAACTCACTGGCATCACAGTCCAGGGACAGATAAAAATCCCGCCCCGGTTTGTATCCAACTTTTTCGATGGCCAGAAGCACCAGATCCATGGCCTGCTGAACCTGACCCAGCTGCGGCGCATAACCGCCTTCCGAAACCGTGACCGTCGAGTGCCCCTTGTCTCGCAGGATACAGCGCATCGCATGAAAGACCTCGCTCGAAGCCCGAATGGCTTCGGAAAACGAAGGCAAACCCACGGGCGCGATCATGACCTCCTGGATATCCAGGTCGTTGTCGACGTGCATGCCGCCGTTGATGATGGAGCATAAGGGGACGGGAAGGGAATTCGCCTGTACCCCTCCAAGATACCGGTAAAGCGGGAGCTCAAGGCTATGCGCAGCTGCCTGTGCGACAGCCAGCGAAACCGCCAAAATGGCGTTGGCACCAAGCATGGCCTTATTCTCGGTGTCGTCGAGATGGCACATGACGCGATCGATGAGATCCTGCTCAAAAGCATCCGTGCCATTGATTTCCTGGGCGATGATGTCGCGTATGCCGTTGATGGCTTTTTGANCCCCTTTGCCGCCATACCGCTTGATGTCCTTGTCGCGCAAATCAAGGGCCTCATGAATCCCCGTGGAAGCGCCGGCCGGTACACTTGCACGCCCGCGCGCGCCATCGGCAAGAACCACATCGACTTCGATGGTGGGGTTCCCCGCAGAATCAAGAATCTCACGGGCAAAGATGTCAACGATTTCAGTCATGATAAAGCCTCATTCTGAAGGCACCGGCACTTCGGCGCGGGCTTCTTCATAATCATTGTTGCGCAAGCTGACAACGTAAAAACCTATTTCGAACATATGCCCCTCGTCTGTCATCGCAAAGCAGCGGCTCGGTGAACCGTCACCAAAAACGAACATGGCGATGTGGAACGGGAGATTGAAATAGGTGCGCTGTAAAAATATATCCTCAAGAAAGACCGGCGTCTCATCCGGCATCATATGTACAACGCCCAAAACTCGCTCTTGAGCCTGGCTTCGCAAGAGCCCCCTGTTTCGCCGCAGATACGTCGCATAGTCCAGGCTATTGTCAACAGGATAGATATCCCGGAATGCCGCGACTTCGATAAAGTCATGCGGCGTGTCCTCAGGTTTGTCGGAGAGGTACCACTGCCCCGTAAGGATGCCCGCAGCGCGCCTCGACACGGCACTGAATACCAGCTCGTCCAGGACGTCTGAAAAAACGAAGACATCCAGTTCGCGCGCCGTTTCCGGTCCCTGAAACCGAACCTCAAGTCTGGTGCCGGATACTCGCTTGGCTTTTGGCCTGGGCCCAAGCGTTTCCATCAGTGCTTCGATACTGTGTTGCATAAAAGTCAATCGTCAGCGCATGGCGCTCTGGTTCATGAGTGTTCGAAAGATATCAGGACGCACAGACTGTCTGGCTCGACCACAACACGCCCTGAGACCTGCGGCGGACACGCATCCGGCATGATAAAGTCCTGCGGGGAAGGCTGCGCCGTGTCAACGATTTTGTACCAGCGCCGCCTGGGAATCTCAAAAGTCAATGCCTCGCACCAGGCGTTCATCGCAACATAAAAACGAGCCCCTCTGGCACCATCCGTAAGCTCAAAGGCCAGGCTGTGCGAGATATCAAGCCAGTCCGGCTTGAGAAGGTGTACGCCATGGAATCGCAGGTCATTGGTGTGGCCGCGATGCTGCGGATCGCCAAAACTCGTCTGGCGCAATGCTTTGTACGCCTTGCGAAGGGCAATGCATTTCTGGCAAAATGCAAACATCTCTTCGCTCTCAGAACTGGGGCGCCAGTCGTGCCAGGATATGTCGTTGTCCTGGCAAAAGCCATTGTTGTTCCCGCGCTGTGTTCGCCATATTTCATCGCCCCCAAGGATCATCGGCATCCCGCGCGACAGAAAAAGGGTCGCCATCATGTTCTTGGCACGCCTCAGCCGGCGGCTGCGTATCGCACCATCCCGGGTTTCGCCCTCCACCCCGAAGTTGTCGCTGAAATTGTCATTGCACCCATCGCGATTCTGCTCTCCGTTTCGCTTGTTGTGCTTCTGAAGATACGAGCAGCAGTCGCGCAGGGTGAACCCATCATGCGCGGTGATGAAGTTCACGCTGTGAGAAGCCGTCTGCTTGTCGCCAAAGAGGTCCTTGCTTCCGGCAATGCGCTGCGCAAGCCCAAACACCGTCCCATTATCGCCTCGCCAGAACCGCCGGACATCGTCGCGAAACATGCCGTTCCATTCCGCCCAGCCCAGCGGGAAACGCCCAACTTTATAAAGCCCTGCCGCATCCCAGGCCTCGGCAATAAGCTTACACCCCCGCAGGACAGGATCCGAGGCAATGTCATTGAGCAGGCTCAGATTCGGATCGCTGATCCATTCGCCCTTGTTGGAGCGGCCCAAAATGGTCGCCAAATCAAACCTGAATCCGTCAATGTGCATCTCAACCACCCAGTAACGCAAACACTCGATGATGAGGTGTTTCATGACGGGGTGGTTGCAGTTCATGGTGTTGCCGCAGCCCGTATAATTGGCATAGCGCCCCTTGGCATCCAGCATATAATAGACGGCATTGTCCAGGCCGCGAAACGCAATGGTCGCGCCTCGCTCGTTGCCTTCACCGCTGTGATTAAACACGACATCCAGGATGACTTCGATCTGCGCCTCGTGAAAAGCTCGCACCATTTGCCGAAATTCTTCCACCACGCCGCAGGGCGTTTCGACAGAAGCATAGCTGGCATGGGGGCTGAAGAAGCCGATCGTGGCATATCCCCAGTAATTGCGATGAACTTCTTTGGTGACAGGGTCGACGAGCGTAGGCGGCTCAAGGGCATTGTACTGAGCAACAGGGAGGAGCTCAATGGTGGTCACACCCAAAGCTTTGAGGTGAGGGATCTTTTCACACAACCCGCGGTACGTTCCCGGATGGGTCACCTGGCTGGAGGGGTGCGCCGTCATGCCCTTAACGTGACACTCATAAATGATCGATTCCTCTAAAGGATAGCGCGGACGGGCTTCGGTGTCCCAGATGACAGGTGCAGGCGCAATCGCCGCTGACTTGGCCGTCGCCCTCGCACTGTCGAGCTGCGAAAACGAACGATCGCGCATCGAAGAGGTGCGATCATAGCCATACAGGGCATCGTCGAACATATCGAAATCCCCCACAAACGCCTTGGCAAAGGGATCCGCCAGGAGTTTATGGCGGTTAAAGCGATGCCCCTGCATCGGCAGGTAGGGGCCGTCCATGCGCCAGCCATAGAGCTGCCCCGCTCCCAGACC